>CALMEH010000096.1 GCA_937863115.1 uncultured Acidobacteriota bacterium | reverse complement strand
TGTGCCGTTAATTTCATAAATAATCGTTACAGTCATTGTTACTTCAGCGGTTTGAAATATCTCTCCGGTTTGAGTCGTATTGACATATGTTCCGACCGCTAAGTCTTTGTAATCAATAATTGTAATGTTGCCGATTCGGAGTTCTTCCCAAAACTCTAATCCTGTTCGTCGTTGCCCTGTCGGATCTTCGATTCTATCTATGATGTATGGGAAACTCGTCAATTTGCCGAACCAAAAACCGTTGTCTGCCGGTTTTGTTGCGGATTCGGCGTAATTCCAACGCTTCAAAGCTCTAATGTATTGGGTGCAAAATTTATTGTAATCTTCATTATCTGACATTTTATTATTTTCCTCTCAAATTTAGTTTACCAAAAGCCCTTGATTAAAATTCCTGATTTGTATCTATCTGCAATTGACGAAAAAATCAGTTTCGCGCAAAAACGATAAATAAATTGAAGGAATTATACAAATTAAATCATCGCAAGTTTTCCGTATTGGAAAATTTATTCATTTTTGTTTTAATCCTTGATTCAGTTTCAATAGCAACCGTTGTGCCAGAAACGAGAAACTGAAAAAATCTGGAAATTCATAAAACAAAATTGGAAATATAATATCAAAAACGATATGCTTTTTATCAATTCTGATATAGTAATTTTTAACGACAACAACTTCTGGTAATATAAATTCGGGAATGAAACTGGAAAGCGGTGCGAAGATAAATCAATATGAAATAAAATCTTTGCTGGGCGCGGGCGGAATGGGCGAAGTATATCTGGCGCACGATACGCGGCTTGGGCGGGATGTGGCGATTAAATTTCTGAAACCAACCGAAGACCGCGAAAAATTGGCTCGTTTTCGCCGCGAAGCTAAGGTAATTTCTTCGCTTAATCATCCGAACATCGTTACAATTTTCGAGTTTAATAAATATCAAAACCGTCATTATATCGTAACGGAGTTGGTGCGTGGAAAGATTTTGCGGGAAGCGATAAACGAAAAATCTCTAACTTACAGCGAAATTCTCGACATCGGCATACAAATTTGTAATGCTCTTACTGCTGCCCACGAAGCCGGTATTATTCACCGCGATATTAAGCCTGAAAATATAATGATTTTGCCCGATGGTTATGTCAAAGTGCTGGATTTCGGATTGGCAAAACTTACGGATACGGGCGGTGAGACTGTAATTGGCGATGACCAACCGACAAATACTTTAATCGAAACCCGTTCGGGAATGATTCTCGGCACGGTTTCTTATATGTCGCCTGAACAACTGCGCGGACGAGACGTTGATACACGCACAGACATTTGGAGTCTGGGCGTTTGTTTGTATGAAATGATTTCTGCTCGCCGCCCGTTTGACGGCGAATCAATAAGTGATGTTATTGCTTCAGTAATTAATCGAGAACTTCCGCCTCTAAATGAAATGGGAGTTGTTGTTCCACCGGAAATCGAAGAGATTATCAAGCGATGTTTAGAAAAAGATCAAAGCCTGAGATATGCTTCGGGGCGCGATTTGGTCGCTGATTTGAAAGAAGCACGGCAAATGAACACGACCGGAAAAACGCCTGATTTATTAAGCCAAAGCCAGAAAACTAAAACGCTTTTAACAAACTTTCAGAAATCGCCGCAAATTACCGATGGGCAAAAATCGAAACAAAAAAATAATTTCAAATATCTTGCGGTTGGCGCGGTGCTTTTATTACTGAGTTTAAGTGGATTTTTCGCATATCGCATTTATTTTGCTGAAACAACGTCGAAACAAGTAAAAATTAAGCGATTGCCGGCAAGCGGGGTTGTCAAAAATGCCGCGATTTCACCCGACGGGCAATTTGTTACATACGTTTTAAACGATAACGGAAAGGAGAGTCTTTGGCTTAGGCAAACGGAGGAAGCCGGCGGACAAGAATTGATTCCTGCGCCTTCGGGCAATTACGCCGGACTGGCATTTTCCCCTGACGGAAAATTTATTTATTTCACGGTTTTTGAACAAAGTTCGAGCGGAAAACTTTACCGGATTCCATTATTGGCAGGTTCTTCGCGGCAAGAAATTGCAAAGGATATTGATTCACCAGCGGCAATTTCCGCCGATGGTAAACAAATCGCATTCATTCGATCTGATCCGCCGAAATCATTAGACCAAATCATTCTAATTAGCGCGGAAGGCGGAAACGAGCGGGTTTTAGTTGAAAAAAAACGTCCCGAATTTTTCTTTAAAGGGCAGATGAAGGAAAGTTTGTCTTGGTCGCCCGACAGCAAATCTATCGCCGCGCCGACAGGAAAAACTGATATTGAAGGCGACGTGATGACAATTAGCGAAATAGATGTTGCCAGCGGTCAGTTGAAGGAAATTACGAGTCAAAAATGGTTTCGGGTCGGGCGTGTTTTATGGGCTAATAATCCTGAAGAATTGCTCGTAACGGCGGCAGAACCCGGCACAGACCTTTATCAAATATTCAAAGTTTCGCGCTCAGACGGCAAAACAGAAAAAGTTGCCCCGAATTTGAACGATTATCACAATATTAGTTTAAGTAAAGATTCTACCCGGCTTTTAGCACTTACCAACGAAAAAGAAGCGCGGCTTTTTACGGCTGCAGTTGAGAGTCCGACACGAATTACTCAGATTTCAGGCGGTGGCGGAGAAGGTTCGGAAGGTTTGGTTTGGCACACGGACGGAAGGATTTTCTATACTTCGACTGAAAGTGGTAACCGTGATATTTGGTCATCGGACGCAAATGGAAAAAATACTCGCCAGATTACTTTCGACAAATCAGCAGACGAATTTCCGTCGGTTTCAAATGACGGAAAAATCGTGTTTGTTTCGCTTCGAAGCGGCACTCCTCATCTTTGGTTGACAGATACCAACGGAAGCGGAACGAAGCAAATAACAAAAAAGGGCGACGAATCTTTTCCGCAAATCACGCCGGACGGTAAATTCGTAATTTTTACGGCTGTCGGGGTTAGTCAAAAAACGATTTTAAAAATGCCGCTTGAAAATGGTGAAGCTGAGCAACTTTCCAAAACAGCTACGGGTTGGCTTTTAGCAAATTGGGCGGCAATTTCTCCTGATGGAAAAATGGTGGCGTGTATCACAAAGGAAAATAATGTCGAGGCACCCTTTAAACTCAGCATAATTTCAATTGACGATGGAAAAATTTTGCATACTTTTTCGCTCGCTTCGGGCGTTGCCGCGCCCGACCGAATACCCGTTTTACGTTGGCGGGCTGACGGAAAAGGAATCGGCTACATCGCAACGCGCAACGGTATTTCAAATATTTTTTTTCAACCGTTATCTGGGGTAGAACCAAAGCAATTTACGGATTTTTCCGCTGAACGCATTTTCAGTTTCGATTGGTCAAAGGACGGAAAGCAGATTATTTATTCACGCGGCGTGGTTCGTAATAGTTTGGTTTTGATTGAAGATTTTTGACTTTTCCCATAAACAAATTCTATTCAAAGCTTTTCTTTTATGCCGAGTTCACGCACGATTCGGTGCAGATTATTCGGATTTATCCCGAGCGAACGTGCGGCTTCGGAGTAATTTCCGCTTGCTTTTTGGATAGCGGCGATAATGATATTTTGTTTTGCCGCTTTAACCTGTTGATGATAATCGGACGGTAAATTTATATTCTGGGTGGCGGAAAACTCGATGATTTGTTCAGGTAAATCTTCAGCGAGAATTTGTTCGGTCGTGCCGACAACAAGTGCGCGTTCGATGGCGTTTTCAAGTTCACGAACATTGCCGCGCCATTCGTAATTGAGCAAAATCTCACGCGCCGCGTTGGACAATCCTGTGATTTTACGGTTGCAGTTGCGGCGGTGTTTTTCGATAAAATGTTTAACCAGAATCAGGATGTCGGTTTTACGATCACGTAGAGGCGGCATTTTTATTTCGACAACGCTGAGGCGGAAAAATAAATCGTCACGAAAACTTCGTGAATTGATTTCTTCTTTCAAATCGCGGTGCGTCGCGGAAATAACGCGGACGTTTGTTTTTATCGTTTGCGAGCCGCCGACGCGCTCGAATTCTTTTTCTTGCAAAACGCGTAAAAGTTTTGCTTGAAGCACGGGGGAAAGTTCGCCAATTTCATCAAGGAAAATCGTTCCGCCTTCGGCAAGTTCAAATTTTCCTTTTTTCTGTGTAATTGCGCCCGTAAATGAACCTTTTTCGTGTCCAAAAAGTTCTGATTCGATTAAATTTTCGTTTAAAACCGCACAATTGACCGCAATAAACGGTTTATGCCGCCGCGCTGAATTGTGATGAATTGCTTTAGCAATTAATTCTTTACCAGTGCCGCTTTCGCCGCGAATCAGCACGCTCGAATCGCTCTTTGAAACTTTAGCCGTCATTTCCAAAACTTTTTGAACGCCACGGCTTTCGCCGATAATATCAGTTTCCAGATTCAAATTTTCGTGCAGGCGGCGATTTTCGCTCTGCAAATCCGAAATCAAGAATTTTTGCTGTAATGCGGCAGAAAGCAGAAAAGAAACAGCGGTAATTTGCTGTAAATTCGCTTCTGAAAATTCTATTTGTTCGTCATCTGTATCAAGATAAATTATCGCGCTGCGGTCGTTACCAAGACTAAACGGAACCGCTAGCAAGGCTTTAGTTCCCGAGAACACAAGACTTTCTGCCATATTCAAATCGGAAACGATTAAATCATTACTCAGTAACGCAATGTTTTCATGCCGCACGCGGTCGCACACAGTTCGGCTGATTTTTATGTCTTTTTCTGTGTTTCCAACAACGCAAATACCCGTCGGTTCGGTTGCGGCTTCATCGAAAAACAATATTGCGGCGCGATTAGCAGGAACATTTTGAAGTAAAATTTCCAAAAACTTTTTCTGCAAGAAATCGGCACTCTCGGCTTCGTCCAAAGCTATGCCGAGTTTTACTAGCGTGTCGAGATGCGGCACGGCGTGAGCAAAATCGCTCTGAGATAAAAAACTTAATTCGGATTTTGTAACAATCGCGTCATCAAAAAGTGTGCGATGTTCGTTTGCTTCGACTTCTTCGATAAAAAAAATAAATTGACGGTTGCCGATTCGTAAAGTGTCGCCGTGTGAAAGAATTTTTTCTTTAATAAGGCGGTTATTAACATAAGTTCCGTTATGACTTTTGTTGTCAAAAACGATATAACCGCTGTTTTCAAAACGAATTTCGCAATGACGGCGAGAAACTCCGGCAGATGGAACAATTAAATCATTTTCAGTTGTGCGCCCGATACTAAAAACATTTTCCATTTCTGTAAACATTTGATAGATTTCGGATTCGCCGTGACTGGAAATTGACACCAAACGAGGCTTTTTAATTTGGGTTTTACTTTGATTCATTGAGCGTTAAAAACTAAATACGATAATGAACCATATCGTTTTTGATAGTCAAACTATCAAAAACGATATGGTTTCTTTAATAAAGAAATGATTTGAATTTGTAGAAAAATATTTTTGTTCAAATAAAACGGAGGTTAAATTGAAAATTATGGGTAAATGAAATCTTCGGCACGAAAATCGCAATAAATCAATAACGGAATGTTTGAAATAATTAACAAAAGTCCCCAAATGACAGAACCTCATAATCAAAAATGCTGAAGGCGGCTAGAGTCGTCAGCAATAAAACACGCCTTCAGCATCCTTTTTTTTAAGGCAACAATTTTTAAGTTTCCCTCACACAATACACGATACTCACACCACGTTAAAAGGCTTTCCTGGTCGGAAAGCCTTTTTTCTTATTATTTGAAGTATTGTTTAGTTCAAACCCACCGAACTTGTCGGCGAACCGTCGGCAATATTGCCAAAAATCGAATTGTTGCCAAATGAAATGATGTTTCCACCAACAGCGGAAAGACCTGTGTTATTTGCAGTTATCATATTGCCGGAAATTCTGACGTTTGAACTTGCCGTCGATGAAATACCAGTCGTATTACCGGAAATTGTGCAACCGAAAATATTCAAATCCGCACTTGCCGAAGCAAGTCCGGTTGTGTTGTTGACAATCTTTGAAGAACTAATGACCGCTTTTGTGTTGCTGCTTAAATTAAATCCTCCGTTATTGTTCGATAAAACGGAATTGGAAACAGAAAGGTTTAATGAACCGCCAATAATAAATGCGTTAATGCCGTTTCCATTGTTGCTTCTGATGGACATTCTATCAACTAATATTTTCGGTGTGCCGCCGGTGGTTTCAACCGAAATGCCGTGGGTCGTAACCCCGTCAATAACGCCATCTTCAACAATCAGGGTGTTAACTGTTAAAACCCGAATTCCGTTAAGCCCTGTGCCTGCACCGTTGATTGAAATTCCGCGAATCTTGACGGCTTTTTTCGTGTCTGTGGCGGCAGTAATGTTGATAACAATGCCGTTTGTCCCCGAAGAAAGAATTGAACCTTGGGTGTCTTCGCAATCAATCGTAATTGATTTTGTAATCGTAACCGCGCCGTAACCTGCGGGATCAAGACAATTAATTTCGCCATTGGTCGCGGTTTTTGAAATTGCGCCCGCAAAAGTTTTGCAAGGTGCAGTCCGACTGCACGGATTTACGTCGTCGCCGACACCTGAAACCCAAGTTCTGGTTGCTTGTGCATTGGCTAACATACTGCAACCAAACGCGATAACTGCTAAAGCGAATATTCTGATGCTTATTTTTTTCATAATTTTTCTCCTATTGTTCTAATTTAGCAAGCGGATTGCTTGCTTCCTAATTTGTTTTTTTCACGGCATACTTAAAATTATTTGCCTTGAAAATTTGAAATGTAATGCAAAAAGAATGAATTTTTTTGA
>CALMEH010000095.1 GCA_937863115.1 uncultured Acidobacteriota bacterium | reverse complement strand
TTCAAATCTTCGGCTGAAATTTGCAAAATATCACGGTCTTGGACGAGAAATCCGCCGGAAATTTGTTTGTATTCGAGGCTCGGAATATTCGACGTTTTTTCGACGCACAGAACGCGCAGATTTTTCTTCTTTTTGAAAATTTCGAGTGCTTTCGAATCAAAATCGGGCGCAATCACGACTTCCGTAAATACTTCATTGACAGAGTTTGCCACCGTTGCGTCAACCGTTTCATTGAATGCGACAATGCCACCGAAAGCCGAAACCGGATCGGTCGAAAGTGCGCGTTGGTAGGCTTCTTCGTTTGAATTTCCAATGCCCACGCCCGAAGGATTTGTGTGTTTGATAATGGCACAAGCGCGTTCGTTAAAATCGCAAACTAAATTCCAAGCGGCTTCGGCATCAACGTAATTATTAAACGACATTTCTTTGCCGTGAAGCTGTTCGGCGCGGGCAATTCCGCCCGTTTCGTCGGTTTCGTAAAGCGCGGCTTTTTGGTGCGGATTTTCGCCGTAGCGAAGGTCGGCAACCTTTGCAAGTTCGATAAATTGCAGTTCGGAAAAATCTTTTTTTGAAGTTTCGATTTTTTCTTCCGAAACTTCTTCCGATTCGATAAATATCAAATTTTGCAAAGGGTTAAACGGTTCGAGAAAATCCAAATCTTCGTTAGAAAGTTGTTTTGCAAGATACGAAGAAATCGCCAAATCGTAACTTGCCGTGCGCGTGTAGGCGAGTGTCGCAAGACGTTGGCGCGTTTCGAGGTTCAAACTTCCTTCGTTTTCATTTAATTCTTTGATGACACTCGGATAAAGTTTCGCGTCGGTTAAAACCGCGACATCGCGCCAATTTTTTGATGCAGAACGAATCATTGCCGGTCCGCCAATATCTATGTTTTCAACGGCTTCGATTAAGCTAACATCTTCTTTTTCAATGGTTTGTTCAAACGGATAAAGATTGACGACAACTAAATCTATCGGTTCGATGCCGTGTTCGTTCATTGATTTGACGTGGTTTTCGTTATCGCGCAAAGCGAGAAATGCGCCGTGAATTTTCGGGTGCAAAGTTTTTACGCGCCCGTCCATCATTTCGGGAAATTCGGTAACGGAGGAAACATCTGTAACTTCGATTCCGTTTTCCCTTAAAGATTTCGCCGTGCCGCCTGTTGAGATAATTTCTACGCCGAATTTTTTTAATTCTTTGGCAAATTCGATGATGCCGTTTTTGTCTGAAACGCTGATAAGTGCGCGTTTGATTTTTCTTAATTCATTCATAAAGTTAAAGTTCTGAGTTCCAACTTCAGTTGGTAAACCGCCAACGAAGTGTCGCGGTTTCGGTGTTGATTAACTTGAATCTTAACCAGCGCAAAGCAAATATTTCGTTTCGCTTATATTTGCGCCAACTGAAGTTGGAACTCTAAACAAAAAAGCGGTCAAAACTGACCGCTATGCTGAAAGCATAATTCTTAATACAAATTTACTAAGCCTTGATTGCCGAAACATTAAAAAAAGAAGCGACCCAAGAATAAAAGACTCAGCAGAAATGCTAATGTGTAAATGACGATTTTGATAAGACTCATAAAATTTTTTATCCTGTAAGAGTCCGAAAATAGAAACGACCAAATAATCATTTTAGTTCCGATTTTGTTATGATGTCAAAACTTCGCCGTTCATTTTTCCTCAGTTTCGCCGCGTTTGCTGTAATTTTACAATTATTTTACAATTCTACGGCGCAAAGCCTCGAAGCAAGCATCAAAATCGAATCATTCGAACCGCCGATTTTGCGCGTTGAAGGTAAATTTTCAAATGAAAGAACTAGCAAAAATTGGACGTTTCTAAATTCCATTGCCGGTGCGGAAAATTTGGGCGAAAAAATCTCGGACTTTGTTTTGATTGACAAAAACGGTCAAACGGTTGCCGTCAAAAAATTACAGTCGGGCGAATATTTGGCGGAAAATTCGGCGATTGAGTTTTCTTATAAAATTGATTTGCGGCGCAAGGAAAAAATCTCTTTGATGGCGCATATTTCTTGGGTTTCGAGCGAAAAAGGTTTATTGATGCTTGATGATTTATTGCCGCAATTCGGAGAAAAACAAGGCGTGAACATCAAGTTCAATTTGCCGAACGATTGGAAAATTACGGCAAATGAAAAGAGTTCAGCGCGAAATTATTTTGAAGTTGCGGACATTGAAAAAGCCGTGTTTTTTATCGGCAAAAATTGGCGCGAAAGGGAAATCGGGAAGTTAAAACTTCTGATTTCCGATGAATGGCAATTTACGGACGATGAGGCGAAAGACGCGGCAAGCGAAATTTTGCAGGCGTATCAGAAGATTTTCGGCGAAATTCCGAACGAAAAGGCGCAGGTTTTTATTGTCAGATTTCCTGCCGGAACTGCGCTCGGAAATTGGGAAGCCGAAACACGCGGCGCGAATATCGTGATTTTGTCAAGCGATATGCCGTTTAAAAATCAATCGGTGTCAAGAATTCACGAACAATTCCGGCACGAATTTTTTCATCTGTGGGTGCCGAATAATTTAGCTTTACATGGCAGATATGATTGGTTTTACGAAGGTTTTGCGCTTTATCAATCTTTGAAAACAGGTGTTGGGTTAAATCGTCTGCGGTTTGAAGATTTTCTCGACACTTTAAGTCGCGCATACAATCTCGACAATTTTCAAACGCAGAGAATTTCTTTAATCGAAGCCTCGAAAAATCGTTGGTCGGGCGGAAATTCGCAAGTTTATGCGCGTGGAATGTTGACGGCTTTTTTGTGCGACATTGCGATTTTGAAGGAAAGCAAAGGCAAGCGCGATTTGACGGAAGTTTTGCGCGAAATTTATCAAACACATCGCAAACCGAATAAAGCAGTTGACGGAAACACGGCGATTTTGCAAATTTTGAAAACGCGGCGCGAACTCAAAACAATTGTCGAAAAATACATCGAAAGCGCGGAAAATATTGAGTGGCAAACCGATTTAGAAGCAGTCGGCATCGAAGCTAAGTTGGAAAATTCTTTTACAAAATTGGTCGTAAAAGCGAAATTAAACGGTCGGCAGAAAGATTTATTAAATGAGTTGGGTTATAATAATTGGCGAAAACTCGTGCAAAAATCCAAATGAGAAGTAGTTGTAATTTGCGGTGATTTTCTTATTTGATAAACTAAATGAAAAGTAGAAAAACAGTTTTTTTGTTCATAATTCTGAGCGCATCGTTCTTTTTGAGCGGATGCGGTGTTGTCAGCAATTTTTATAACAGCGTTACAGGTTTTGTCGGTTTGAACGATACCGGCAAAGTCATTGCTTTTCGGGCGCAGATTCGGAGTTCATATGCGGTTGTCGCGGCGGATATTTTAGAAGTTAAGCGTGGCGATACGCTGGATATTTTGGAAACTTACGAAGTCGGCGAAACGCAGAAAACCATCTGGTATCGAGTTCGCGCCCACGATGAAGACCAAACGGAAGGCTGGATCGAAGCGCTCTCGGCCCCCTTTGACGATGAGTCGGTCAT
>CALMEH010000094.1 GCA_937863115.1 uncultured Acidobacteriota bacterium | reverse complement strand
TTTTGATGATGAATGAAATCTTAGACAAATTGGCGGAATTCGACGAACAGCAAGCCAAAATCGTCGAAATGCGCTTTTTCGGCGGAATGAACAACACGGAAATCGCCGAAGCGTTGGAAATTTCCGAAAGAACCGTCGGGCGCGAATGGCAATCGGCAAAACTTTGGCTGTTCAGAGAAATGAATCGAAAATAATTTTGGCAGACTTTTTTGAATTTCGACGCATAAATTATAAGAAAAGTTATGCAAGCGGAAAATTGGAAAAAAATCAAACAAGTTTTGAATGACGTTCTGGAACTTGAAACTTCCGAGCGAAAGATTTACTTGAACAAATTTGACGATGAAATTCGCACCGAAGTCGAATCTTTGCTGGCGTTTGAAAATGAAACCGAAGACGTAATGCGTTTGACCGCCGTCGAATTTTCAAAAGAATTTTTTGACGACGAGAAAAGTCCGCTTATCGGACAAAAAATCGGCGTTTATCAAATAATTCGCGAACTCGGACAAGGCGGAATGGGCGCAGTTTATCTAGCGACACGCGCCGACGGGAAATTTGACCAGAAAGTCGCGCTCAAACTTCTCAAACGCGAAATGAATACATCGGTGATTCGCCGCAGATTTCAGCAGGAACAGGAAATTCTCGCATCTCTTGAACACCCGAATATCGCACGGCTTTTGGACGCGGGAACGACCGACGACAAAGTTCCGTTTTTGGCGATGGAATATGTCGAAGGTTTGCCGATTGATGTTTTTTGCAATAAAAAAAATCTTGATTTAGACGAACGGCTCGATCTATTTCGAAAAGTTTGCGTAGCAGTAAATTTCGCGCATCGAAACTTGATCGTTCACCGTGATTTGAAGCCGTCGAATATTTTTGTCAATGATGAAGGCGTGCCGAAATTGCTCGATTTCGGCATCTCGAAAATTATTTCCCCCGAATTTGAACAGGTCAATTCGGCGACCGTGACGAAACTCGGCGTGATGACTCCGCAATACGCTTCGCCTGAACAAATTCAATCGAAAAGCGTGACGACAGCAACCGATATTTATTCGCTCGGCGTGATTTTATATGAACTTTTAAGTGGTCATCGTCCGTTTGAAACTAAGGAAAATAACATCAAGGAAATTTATAAAGCCGTTCTCGAAACCGAACCGAAACCGCCGTCTGTTGTGATTTCGAATTTGGGATTTGGGATTTCGGATTTTGAAAGTCCGACGATTCAGATGTCATCGGATACGAAAAAGCAAAAATTTCAAACAAATCCGCAATCCGCAATCCTAAATCCCAAATCGCTCAGCGGTGATTTGGATAATATCGTTTTGAAAGCCTTGCGAAAAGAACCCGAAAGACGTTATACATCAGCCGAAAATTTGGCGGAAGATATTCATCGGCATCAACGCGGTTTGCCCGTTACGGCGCGTCCGAATACGTTTTCTTATCGCGCCGAAAAATATTTCAAACGCAACAAAGCCGGAGTTATCGGCGGCGGTTTGCTAATTTTGGCGATTATCGGCGGACTTGTGGCGACGCTGTGGCAAGCGCGTGTTGCACAAGCCGAAAGAGCCAAAGCGGAAAAGCGTTTCGGCGATGTCCGAAAACTCGCAAACTCTTACATTTTCGACGTTTATCCCGAAATCGAAAATCTCGAAGGCTCGCTCAAAGCGCGTGAAAAAATTTTGACGAATGCGCTGCAATATCTCGACAGCTTATCAAATGAAGCAAGCGGAGATTTGGAATTGCAGAACGAATTGGCAACAGCTTACGAAAAAATCGGCGACGTGCAAGGCGCGATGACAAATTCGAGTTTGGGAAATATTCAAGCGGGTTTGGATTCATATCAAAAAGCGCGAAAATTGCGCGAAGCCGTTTATAATGCAAATCCGGCGAACATCGAAACGAAGGAAAAACTTGCGAATAATTATTACACGACAGCGCGGACGCTTTGGAATAATAGTCAAACCGCCGAAGCTGAAGATATGTTTGAAAAAGGTTTGAAACTTCGGCGCGAATTAATCGCGGCGCAACCCGATTCGGTCGAATTTCAAAATCGTCTGGCAATTTTGCTGATTGATTACGGCGCAATTCCGGTTTTTAATTCGCAAACTGATAAAGCACTTGTTTTGTTCGAAGAAGCCTTGAAAATCGTCGAAAATTTGCGTCAGAAAGAACCCGAAAACGGCGATTTCAAAAAAACGCAAACGCGGCTTTTACGAATTTTGAGCAAGGCAAAAGGCTCAATCGGCGATTACGAAGGCGGAATTCGCGGATTTCAGCAAGCCATCGAAATTAACAAAGATTTGGCGAGGGCATTTCCAAATGATTTTCGTGTTCAGCGAAGTGTTTGGCTGACAAATTCGATGTTTTGCGAACTTTATATTGACAAAAACGATGGACAAAAAGCCGTCGAAACGTGCCAGCCGACAATCGAATTTCCAAAAAACGCGCTCGAAAAAGAACCTGAAAACGGTGTTGTGGGTTATGATTTGGCGATTTCGCATTTTAATCTGGCGCGGGCATTTCGTCTTTCCGAAAAATATCCGAACACGATTGAAGAATCGAATAAAGCTATCGAAGTAATGTCGAATTTGAGCAAAAAAACGCCGGATAATCTGGAATATAAACGAAATTTAGCGGTTTATGAAACCGAAAAATCACGCGCCGAAATAAAACTCAAACATCCGGAAAAAGCTCTCATTTCTCTGCAAAAAGTTATCGAAATTATGATTCCGATTGCCGAAGCCGACAAAAACACAACGACGTATCAATATGATGTAGCAGTAGCTTACAGACTTTCCGCCGAAGCGAGTTTTCAAAAAGGTGATAAATTAAAAGCCGTCGAATTCATCAACAAAGTGATTCCGATAATTCAAAAATTGAAGGACGAAAATGCCTTGCGCGACGCGGACAAAAATCTTTTGAGCGAATTGGAACAGGAAAAAAATCTGTATGCGAAATGATTTTCTAAAGTGAATAGTGGTGTCCTAATTCTGTGGTGTTTGGAAATCAACCACAAAATCACACGAAATTACACTAAACGAATCAATAAATTAGTGTGATTTTGTGTTATTGCGAAGCAGGACGGTTAAACATTTTCAGCGCCACAGAATTAGGACACTACTATGTGAATAAAATTATTGATTACGCTCTGAGATTTTGATTTCCGGGAAATTTTAACTTTTTTTGAGATAATTGGGAGAAAGTCGACGCAGATTTTCAACGGCTTTCGGCAAAACTTCGAGCAAATACGCAACATCTTCTGCCGAATTTTCCTTGCCGAAACTGAATCGAATCGCGCCGCGTGCCAATTCATCATTTCTGCCCAAAGCGCGAATCACGGGCGACGGTTCAAGACTTCCCGAAGAACACGCCGAGCCTGTCGAAACCGCGATGCCTTGCATATCGAGATTGATGAGCAAACCTTCGCCTTCGATTTGGCGAAATGAAATGTTTGAAATATTCGGCAGACGATTTTCGCGCTCGCCGTTGAAAATAAAATCA
>CALMEH010000093.1 GCA_937863115.1 uncultured Acidobacteriota bacterium | reverse complement strand
CAATCTTCGCCGATTACACACGCTAACGGCTTAAAAGGAAAATTATTGATTATTCACGGCACAGGCGACGACAACGTGCATTACCAAGGAACGGAAGTTTTAATCAACAAACTTATCGAACTCAACAAACCGTTCGATATGATGGCTTACCCGAACCGAACGCACAGTATCTCCGAAGGCGAAGGCACAACCGTTCATTTATATGGACTTTTGACGAGATATTTGAATGACAATCTGCCCGTAAATTAAAATATTTTAGCCTGCGAAACATACAAAAAAACCGAAATTGTTTTTTTATTTCCTTTCGTTTTTTCCGTATGTTTCGCAGGCTATTTTCTTTTTCGCGCTTAATCTTGCTATCAATCTCAATAATCCATTGGCGGATACCAACCGATGCCAACCCATCTTTTTCTAACAGAAACGGCAAGTTCGTTATTTAATTTTAAGGCTCTAACGGTGGCGCGTCCGCAATCGGTTACGCCGATGATTTTAGTTCTTTCATTGTTAAAATCAAAATGTTCCCGCCAAACTTGAAGACGCGGATTGAAGATTTTCACCTTTTTATTTGTGTTTGGAATTGTAACTTCGACTTTTGAATGTTTGAAATTATTGCAGACACGACACGCGAGCCACAAATTTTCTTCTTCGTCCGTTCCGCCCGCCGCTTTCGGATGCAAATGTTCGATTTCGAGCGGAAGCGGATAAATTTCTTGCGGAATCAAGCAATATCCGCAACGATTTTTAGCTTGAATGCGAATTTTTGTCTTTAATTCTTCTGAAATCGCGCTCAGGTCAAATCTTTCGGCGAACTAATCAAATTTCTTCGCACCGCTTCGACTATTCCGTCGGCTTTGCGAAGCGTGGCGATTTGGACGCTTTTCAGATAAATTTCTAATTCATTTTGTTCGAGGTTCGTCATCACGCCCAATTCGCGGCGTTCGGATAATTCGTCTATTCGCGTGGCTTGCGCTTCGGGAATCTTCAGATTTGCTAATGCTAAAACTTCTTCGTCCGTCCATACGGCGATATTTTGTCCGAATTCAATTTCTTCGACGGAAAAATCTTCTTCGAGTTTATCAATGATTATTTCATCAACTTTTCGATTCGACTTTTGCGCCAAAGCCGCGACATTTCGATAAAGATTTTCGTGTATTTCGACCGTAACATTCATAGCGTTTAAGAGTTTATCACAACAAGCCGGATTTCGCTCATTTCTTCCATCGTGTAGTGCACACCTTCACGCCCGAAACCTGAATTTTTTACGCCGCCGTAAGGCATATTATCAACACGGAAAGTCGGAATATCGTTGATGATAACGCCGCCTGTTTCGAGATTTTCGGCGGCAAATTCGGCGTTGCGTAAATTGTTTGTAAAAACTCCGGCTTGCAGTCCGAATTTTGAATTATTTGCCATTGAAACAGCTTCCTCAAAATCCGAAAATTTCTCGACAACCACAACCGGCGCAAAAATTTCTTCCGAAACGACGCGCATTTCCGCGTTCGTATTTGTTAAAACGGTTGCATCGAGAAAAGATTTCTCGCGGTTGTTGCCGCAAAGAACCTCTGCGCCATTCGTTTCGGCTTCGTTTATCCATTTTTGCGCTCTTTCAGCCGCTTTTTCGTCTATCATTACCGAAATTTCGGTAGTTTCCGCGAAAGGATTACCCTTTTTCAGATTTTGCGCTTTTTCAATGAATTTTTCCGTCCAATTTTCAAAGATTTTTTCGTGAACAAAAACGCGCTGAACCGAAATGCAAACTTGTCCCGAATAAGAAAATGCACCAAAAACCGTTCTTTCCACCGATTTGTTAAAATCCGCCGTTTCATCAACAATCACGGGCGCATTGCCGCCGAGTTCGAGAGTTACAAATTTCTTATTTGCCTTCGATTTTATTTGCCAACCGATTTCTGCACTTCCCGTAAAAGAAACCATGTTGAGACGTTCGTCCGAATAGATTTTGTCAATATATTTCGTATCCATCGGCGCAATTTGCAGAGCATTTTTCGGCAAACCGCTTTCTATAAAAACCTCGCCCAAAAGCAAAGACGTGAGCGGCGTTCGCGGAGAAGGTTTGATAATTATTGCGTTTCCGCTTGCCAAAGCAGGTGCAATCTTATGCGCGACTAAATTCAGTGGAAAATTAAACGGCGTAATCCCGTAAATCACACCGCGAGGAATTCGTTTCGTATAAGCTGTTTTGCCTTTTCCCGTTTCAAAAGCATCAACCGCGACGACTTCGCCGACAAACTTTTCTACCTCGCCTGCCGCAAAATGAAACGTCGAAATGCCACGTTCAACTTCGTCGAGCGCGAGTTTTATCGGCTTTGCGGATTCTAGCGTAATCGTTTCGGCAAATTCATTTTTGCGTTTTTCTATCTGATCGGCGATTTCGCGCAAACCTTTCGCAACTTCAAAACGCGCAAGTTTTTGCATCTCTTTCGCACCGATTTCCGCCGCCGAAATAACTTCTTCCAATTCATTGCCATCAATCGAAAAAACTTCCGCAATTTGCTCGTTTGTAAATGGATTTTTGACTGCAAAACTTTCCGCCGACTCGCGCCATTCGCCGCAGATTAAGATCTTTTTGTTCATTAAATTTATTTTCTCCAACCAATTTTTTCCATCCATTCTTTAGCTTTTCTTTGATGTTCGGCAAAATTCTTCGGTGCATTTCCAATCGTTTCTGCATTTTCCCAAATCAACTTTTCAAGTGGCTTCAAGCCGACTTCGGCGCGATATTCATTGATCTTTTCAGCATTTTCAAGCCGCCAAACTTCCATTTTCCCATCTGCATTCCAATCCGTTTGCGTTCCAAATTTTTGCGGTTTTCCTTCAAAAAAATTTATTCTGTCCTGTAAATATGCAAATTGATTTGCTTCGGCTTCATTTTCCGCAACGGCTTTTTTAATTAATTTCAAACACTTACGCGAAAATTCCGGCAAGGAAATCGCGTGTTGCACTATCAACCAAGCCGCTTCCGCACCGTCTTTGCCGACCAACGAGATTCCCGTCCACCCGAATTCGTCAATAATTTTTTCGAGTTCGGCGGCGTTTTCCAAATGAATCGCTTCCATTTTCGGCGCATAACCATCGAAAAGTTCGCCCGTTCGTGCCAATTCCTCTCTGACAAGCAAATCTTTTGCGCTCATCGCAAGCAATTTTTTCCGTAAATCATTATTCATTTTTTGCAATTTTCAATACTTATAAGTTAAACTTTTCAGCAATTCAGAAGCAAATTTTACAGGGAGATAAAAGAATGAAATTTTTGAAATTGAGTCTTATTTTAACAGCTTTCGCGCTTTTTGTTTTCGCGTGCAGCAACACAGCAAATAATTCGGGCAATAATGCGGCAAATAACACGAAAAACACCGCAACGGTGAACACGCAAACGACACCGAAAGCAGACGAAAACGCGCTCGGCAAAACGAGTTATAAACAAAACTGCGCCAATTGCCACAAAGACGACGGCACAGGCGGCAAAGTTACCATCGAAGGCAAAACGATGAATCCCGATAATTTAACGAGCGATAAAATGAAACAGATGGCAGACGAAAAATACGTCAAATATATCGAAAACGGCATCCCCGACGAAGGAATGCCCGCCTTCAAAGGCAGAATGACCGACGCAGAAATAAAAGCGACAATCGCCTACATCCGCAAAGAGTTTCAAGGAAAATAAACTTTCAGCGATTTGCAAAACTCGCGTCTAAAACATAAAATTCAAACTGATATGCACCTGTAGCTCAGCTGGATAGAGTATCTGGCTTCGAACCAGAGGGTCGCAGGTTCGAATCCTGCCGGGTGTATTTAATTTTCTAAAAAGAGTATCTTTTGAGATGCTCTTTTTTATTTCGGCTCTAACGCTTCTTTTAACGCAACTTGCAATAAACTTTCCGCTTGCCCTTTGCTTTCCCGAATGTTGGCTTCCAATTCATCGCAATATTTCATCAACTTTTCCAATTTTTCGACAATTCGCTTTTGTTCGGCTAACGGCGGAAGTGCTAATAATGTATTGCCAATAATATCTGTATTCAGGTTTGGTTGCCCTTGCCCTCTTGATGCTTCGCTTAAATACCATTTTGATTTTGATTTCAAAAAATAATACAAAAATACATTATTCAGTTTTTCGATATTCAAGAAAGCTGCGATCCCGTCATTAAAGGTTGTTTGAAATGTGCATATTTTGGGAATGCCTAATGTAGCACCGCTATTTGTTAGCATTAGCGTATTAGCTTCAACCATTCTTGTTTTGTGCAAACCTGCTTCTTTTATCGTGAAAGTGTGTGAATTTAGAAAAACATAATCCGTAGCAGTTAAATCCCCCACTTTTAGAAATGGAATTTTACCGTCATAAAATCTTTTATCTCCTGCCGGACGTGGCGAACCACCGCGAACAATTTCAGCCAATTCACCCAATCTGCACCAAACCCAATTACTCGGAATTTCAAA
>CALMEH010000092.1 GCA_937863115.1 uncultured Acidobacteriota bacterium | reverse complement strand
TTTTGGGCTTTGGCGGTTTCAAATAAAGGATTTTCGGCAATGGATTTTTTGATTTCGTAATAGCTTCGATAGGTTGTATAGTTTGCCAAAACGTCGAGAATGAAACCTTCTTCAATCGCCTGTTTCATCGAATAAAGATGAAATTCTCTAAATGATCCGTCGGGCTGCTTAACTCCGAATCTTTCAATGGTGGCTGGTTTGGGTGTCGCGGTAAAAGCAAAGTAGGAAGCATTTCTGCTCATTTTGCGCGAACGCATTATTTTCAAAATTTCTTCTTGTGCGTCAACTTCGTCTGCATCACCGCTGATGGCTCGGTTAAGTGTTCCGGCGGCTGTTCCGCTTTGCGAACTGTGGGCTTCATCAATAATTACGGCAAAACGCTTGTCGGAAAGATCGGCGATTCCGTCAATAATAAATGGGAATTTTTGAATGGTCGTAATGATTATTCGTTTTCCGCTTTGCAAATTGTTTTTTAATTCCTGCGAAGTCATTGCGGGAGCGACAATGTTCTTTACTTCGGAAAAATCGCGGATATTTTCACGAAGCTGTTTATCGAGCAGGCGGCGGTCAGTGACGACGATGACCGAATCGAAAAGCGGATTTGATAAACCTTTGTTTCCGGCGGCTGATTCATTTTCGGGATAAGTTTCGATCAGTTGAAACGCCGCCCAAGTGATAGAATTTGATTTTCCCGAACCGGCTGAATGTTGAATCAGATATGTTTTTCCGACTCCGTTTTTGCTTGCGTCGGCGATAAGTTTTCGCACTACATCAAGCTGATGATAGCGTGGAAAGTAAAGCGTCTTTTTCGCTAAAGGTTCGGTTTCCTTGCCGTCAAAGCGGACAAAATGCTGAATGATATTTGTCACGCTTTCCCGCGTTAGAATTTCTTCCCAAAGATATGCTGTTTTATGTCCGTTCTCGTTAATTGGGTTTCCTTTGCCGTGATTGTTGCCTTTGTTGAACGGCAAAAAGAAAGTTCCTGCACCTGCCAGTCGTGTGGTCATATAAACTTCATCGGTATCAACGGCGAGATGCACCAGACAGCGACCGAACTCTAAAAGCGGTTGGCGGTTGTCGCGCTGGAATTTGTATTGATTTTGTCCGTGAACTTTGGCGTTTTGTCCTGTCCAATGGTTTTTTAGTTCCATCGTAGCGAAAGGCAAGCCGTTGACGAACAAAACCATATCAATAGATTCGCTGGTGTTTTCGAGTGAATAATGAACTTGGCGCGTAACGCTGAATTCATTTTTGGTAAAGTTTTCTCTGACGGTCTGCCCGCTCGAAGCCAAAGGCAACTGATAAAGCAGGGTAAAATGTGCGTCGTCAACTTCCAAGCCTTTTTTGAGCAGACGCAGAACGCCGTATTTGCGAATGAGTTTGTCGAGCCGTTCTAAAATTCGCAGTTTCCAATCGCTTTGACGTTGAAGTTTGGCTAATTCGTCGGGTTGCGTTTCCTCTAAAAAATGCCAGAAGCGTGTTTCATCCAAAGCGTATTTGGCGTTGTAATCGGTGGGCATTCCGATTAAATAACCGTTGTCGCTGAGATGTTTTTCGATGGCGGTTTCGAGTGCCGCTTCATTTGTTTGACTTGGCATAATAATTTTTCATTGGGAATTTTTTAATTATTATCACTAACTTTAATTTTTCCCGTGACCGCGCTGTTTATCAAAACGGCTTTGTATTCTTTTAATTTTTCGATTTCTTTTTCTTTTAAGCTAATTGCGGCGGCGATTTTTTGTGAAACCCAATCAATGTGTTTAGCGATTGAGATTTGCTCGTTCATTGGAGGTAATAAAAATTGCCCTTTTCTTAGGTCGGAATTCCCTAAACCAACTCTAGTTATACCATTTGAACAAATCTCAAATTGCATATTAAAAATTTTACACTGTAATGCTCGGAACAGATATTTTCCATTCACGCCCGCGTTTGGACGAATTACGGCGAGATGATACCCACAAACAACATTCGTTAAATTTTCGATAACGAATGCAGGAACAGCAATATCACTCGCGGTTTCTGAATCTTTTGTAATTACAATATCTCCTTTTTTAAGTGAGAATTTTTTGATTTGTTCAATTGATGCTGTTGCTTCCATCAATTCCATATCATCCGAAATAAAGTCATTTTTATATACGTCAGTGTAATTACATAAACGCACTTTACTTTCATTTTCTTTACTGTGTTTATCAACATTGCTTGGAAAACAATTAGCTAAGTATCGCAGCTTTTTCACTTCCCAATGATCAGGTATTTCCCCAATCCAATCAACGCCGCTGTGTTTCATTTTAACATTTGGATTTAATCCGCGAGTCACGGCGTTGTGAATGAGTATTTGCCTACGTTCTTTTAACAGTTCGATGAGCCTTTCTTTTTGCTTAATCGCTTGGTCAATATGTGCCGTCTTGCAGTCGAGAAATTCGGCGATCGCGGTTTGCTCGGAGATACTTGGAAACGGTAATTTCAATGAGCGTAAACCTTTAACCTCAAAGTGTTGTATCTTCCTTCATCTCTATCAATTGCAATTAAACCTCTTCCAAGACTATACAAAACACCTTGGACTGTTTTACACCTAAATAAATACTCATAGAATTTAGTTCTTTTAGAATTGTTAAGACCTTCATAATATGTATAATACACTGGACTTACACAACCGAAATAGTTTGAAACGCCAACTGCCCCCACAATCATATTCATACTATTAAAAACTAAATCGCCTTTATGAGCTATCTTATACTGCGTAAAATCATCTTTAAAACGATCTAAATTTGTGGTTTTTTCGGCATATAAAGTAACTCCTTTATCTATGGAAAGCGATAGTATTTCTCTACTCTTGATAGGGTCATTTTTTTCATTACGTTCAGTTAGGATGTTTTTAAATGATATAACTTCCCAATGCGAAGGAATATCGCCGAGCCAATCAACGCCCGAATCTTTGTAGCTTTCGTATCGCGGAAAATTATTCATAAT
>CALMEH010000091.1 GCA_937863115.1 uncultured Acidobacteriota bacterium | reverse complement strand
TGGATTGGAAATCGGTAAATCCCACACCGCCGAAACCTGCACCACCACCTGCGCCCGCACCTGCCGCCGCGTGTCCGAAACGGTCGTAAGCCGCGCGTTTTTGCGCGTCCGAAAGCACGGAATATGCCTCAGCCGCTTCTTTGAATTTTTCTTCAGCCGCCGCATTATCGGGATTTTTGTCAGGATGATGTTCAATCGCCAATTTGCGATACGCTTTTTTTAATTCCGAATCGTCCGCTGTCCGCGAAACTCCTAAAACTTCGTAATAATCTCTTTTACTCATAGTTAGTGGTTAGTAGTTAGTGGTTAGTGGTTAGTTGCAAAAACCGAATCGGCAACTAACTACTAACCACTAACTACTGACAAATAATAACGCCAGCCCAATTCGATTGAACTGACGTTAAGTTTTATATTTTGCGACAAACCAAAACTTATTTCAAGGACAAAAGAAAAAGGGATGAAAGACGAACTTAAATTCCTATTCATCCTTCATTCCTCATCCCTCATCCCTTAAAAGCTACGCCGCAACCATCAGAGCTTCGGTTAATTTATTCGCCGCGTTTTCGGTTTTGGCAAGTGCGTCTTGCAAAACGACTTCTTCGTTTGAAGTGAGTGCGGTTTCGGCTTCGCCCAGAACGCCGTTGATTTCCTGTTGTTGTTCGAGCGACAGAGATTTGCCGAATTCTTGCATTGCTTTGCGCGTGTTTTTGACGAGCGAATCAAGCCGGTTGCGGTGCATAATTAATTCCTTCGCGGAACGGTCTGTTTCGACGGAAGTTTCGGCTTCCATAATCAGACGGTCAATCTCGTCCGGCGCAAGTCCCGATGAAGGCGTAATTTGCATTGCTTGTTCGAGTCCGGTCATCTTGTCTTTTGCCGAAACATTAACAATACCGTTTGCGTCAACTTCAAACGCCACATCAATCTGAGGAACTCCACGCGGGCTGGGCGGAATGCCGACGAGTTCAAATTTCGCAAGACTTCTGTTGCCGCTGCAAACTTCGCGTTCGCCTTGTAAAATGTGGATTTCAACCGATTGCTGATTATCAACAACGGTCGTAAAAGTCATATTATTTTTGAGCGGAATCGTCGAATTTCGTGAAATCAATTTAACGAATAATCCGCCGCGCGTTTCCAAACCCAAAGACAAAGGCAAAACGTCGAGAAGAACAATATCTTTAACATCGCCCGTCAAAACGCCGCCTTGAATCGCCGCGCCCATCGCCACGACTTCATCGGGATTGATTTCCGATGAAGGCTGTTTGCCGAAAACTTCCGCCACGGTTTTGGCGATAATCGGTGAGCGCGTTTGCCCACCGACGAGGATAACTTTATCAATATCTGCCGGCTGAAGTTTCGCGTCCCACAAGGCTTTTTGGCAAGGTTCGACCGAAGATTCGACCAAATCCTGCACTAATTCTTCAAATTTCGTGCGCGTCAAAACCGTATTGATGTGTTTCGGTCCGCTTGCTCCGGCGGCGATAAACGGCAGATTGATTGTCGTTTCCGAAACACTCGAAAGCTCGCATTTGGCGCGTTCCGCCGCTTCCTTCATACGCTGTAAGGCAAGCCGGTCTTCGCGCAGATTGATGCTGTTTTCGTTCAAAAAATCTTCAACGAGCCAATCAATTATGCGCTGGTCGAAATCTTCGCCGCCCAAGAATGTGTTGCCCGACGTTGAAAGAACCTCGAAAACGCCCTCATTAATTTCAAGAATCGTAATATCGAATGTGCCGCCGCCGAGGTCATAAACGGCGACGCGTTCGTTTTTTTGTTTGTCGAAACCATATGCCAATGCGGCGGCTGTCGGTTCGTTGATGATGCGTTCGACTTCTAAACCGGCGATTTTTCCCGCGTCGCGTGTAGCCTGTCGCTGCATATCGTCGAAATAAGCGGGAACGGTAATGATGGCTTCCGTGATTTTATCGCCCAAGAATTCTTCTGCCGCGAGCTTTAATCGTTGCAAAACAATTGCGGAAATTTCCGGCGGTGAATAGGTGCGGTCAAGCACGCGAATATGCGCGTCGCCGTTCGGGGCTTCGACGATTTCAAAAGGCACGTTTTCGCGCATTTTTTCCACTTCCGCCGAATCGAAATTGCGCCCGATCAGACGTTTGACGGCGTAAAGCGTATTCGCCGCATTGGTTACGGCTTGACGTTTGGCGATTTGTCCGACCAGTCGTTCGCCTTTTTCGGTGAAACCGACGACCGACGGCGTAGTTCTGCCGCCTTCTTTGTTGGAAATTATCTGCACCGTGCCGCCTTCGAGGACTGAAACGCAACAGTTGGTCGTGCCTAAATCTATACCGATTACTTTACTCATAATTTTTTTGATAAAAACGTAAACAGTTGCTTACGCTCTTGATTACAAATTACAGATTACAAATTACAAATTTACAAACTACAAACAATCTGTAATTTGTAATCCAGCGTAGCAGGCTGGTGTGAAATATAAAGGAATTATTCAACTTCAAAAAGTTTATCCATAACGGCTAAATCATCATCGGAAAACATTTTTTCAGCGTGGGTTTTGGGAGACATGGCAACTTTTACCATTGCCGCACGGATTAGGCGGCTGCCGATTCGGTAGCCGCGCAAAAATTCGCTCATAACTGTGTTTGGCGGATAAGTTTCAGTTTCTTCGGTTGCCACCGCTTCGTGCAGATGCGGGTCGAACGGTTCGCCTACGGCAATTATCGGAGAAACTCCCATTTCAGCCAAAACTTCGTTTAATTGCTGATTGACAAGAACAATACCTTGAAAAAATTCGTGAAAATCCGCGCTGCTTGCTTCATTGTGCCGTTCGGCAAAAAGCAAAGCGCGGTCGAGATTATCGAGAACAGGCAACATCTGCATCGCCAAATTGCCGATTTGATTTGTAAAAGTTTCGCTTCGTTCGCGTTCGACGCGGTTTTTGAAATTATCAAAATCCGTTTGACGACGGCGCAAACTGTCTGTCAAATGGACGCAATCGGCTTCGAGTTTTGAAACCTGTTCGCGCAATTTTATCTTTTCGCCGTCAATTGTATTAAATGGATTGTTGTGTGAATTTGCAGGCGGAAATGAATTATGCAATTCCGCCGCGTTTTGCGGCTTTGGAATCTGCGGCGGTTTCGGGGTGATTTTAAAATTCGGATTCGTGTCATCAAAATCGGCTTCGTTAATTTCGATGACCATTTCGGAAGAAATATGCAAATCGCGCTCTTTAGCTTCGAGTTGTTTGATAAAATCATCAACTGAAGTCGAATCGTCTGCGCTGATTTCGTGCGTAAAATCTTCCATATTTTCCGTTTCGTTATTCCGGTTCATTATTATTCGTGATTAAAGATTTGAGTATTCTTTCGTCAGATGTTTTTCAAGAATTTTGGCAACGTAACCGACAATCGAGATAATTCTTGCATATTCGAGCCGTGTCGGACCCAAGACGCTCAAACTTCCAATTGCCGCCGCCGTGTCGCCGATGCGGTAAGGAGCAGTTATCAAAGTGCAATTTTGCAGAGGTGATGCGGGATTTTCTGCGCCGATAACGACTTGGACATTGCCTTTTGCCGCACCGACTTGCGAAACGCATTCGTTCAAGATCTGCATCAAACGCGATTTTTCTTCAAAAGTTTTGAGCAATTCGCTCAAACTTTTCAAATCGGTAAAATCTCGCTTCGTCAGAATATTCGATGCGCCGTCAACATAAACTTCGCCGAGATTATCTTTTTCGCTTTCAATACTTTGCGAACAAAGAATAATTGCCGTTTGCAACATTTTATCGAAAAGCGTGCGTTCTTCGTGCATCAATTTCAAAATCTCCGCGCGAATTTCCGC
>CALMEH010000090.1 GCA_937863115.1 uncultured Acidobacteriota bacterium | reverse complement strand
TTTTACTGGGCTGTATGCTCATTTTGTTGAGAAACTATTTTTGAGATAACTTCTAATTGAAAATTTACCTGGTCGGTTTTTAATGACATTTTTACATTCTCCCTCCGTATTTTAAATATTTTGGGGAGAGCTTTTTGATGAAAGGTTTTATTCGCCTAAATTTATTCCTCCATCGGTTAAATCTGTCAATTTTGAATTGAAGCGAGGAATTCATTTGAACTGGCGGAATTTTTTCGCCGAATATTGTCATAATATAGATATGATTTGGGAAGCGATACAAAATTGGTTTTTGAGTTTGGGAACGGAATACGGCGTTAATCCTTTTATTTTCGGGGCAATTTATATCGGAGCGATTCCTTTTTTTTCGTTGTCAATCGGGCGGCTCATCCAAAACTACCGCAAGGGCAGATCAATCGTTCTACCCGCACTTTCGGCGATGTTCTTTTTTGTTTCCGCCTATATTTATCTGATATTTGCCGGAAAGAACGTGCCGTGGTGGGTTTATGGCGTGGTTGTTTTGCTGATTGCCCTTGGCGGCTATTCAACGTATAAAAAAGTCCGGCGGCAAATCGGCGAAGTCAGCAATAAACCGCAAGTCAGCAAAGAAATAAACTGAAGTTCTACTCATTTTTATTTTCGGAGAATAAGTAAAAAAAAATGTTTGAAACTTACGATTTAATCGTCATCGGCGGCGGTTCGGCGGGATTGGTCGCGGCAGGCGGTTCGGCAATTTTAGGAGCAAAAGTTGCTCTGATTGAAAAGAACCTGCTCGGCGGTGATTGTCTTTATACGGGCTGTGTGCCGTCGAAAGCGTTGATAAAATCAGCCCGTTTTGCACATCAAACAAAGGAAGCTCAAAAATTCGGTTTTCAAGGTTTAGAGCCGAAATTTCTGAACGATTCATTTGCCTCGATCACCAATCGAGTGCAGGATGTCATTAAAGCCATCGAACATCACGACTCGCCGGAAGTCTTTGAAGAAATGGGCGTAGAGGTTGTGTTCGGCACTCCGAAATTTTTGAATCCAAATGAAATTGAAGTTTCGCTCAAAAATACTGACGAAAAGCGAGTGATGAAAGCCAAGAGATTTTGTATCTCCACAGGTTCGCGTCCTTTCACTCCGCCGATTGAAGGACTTCACGAAGCGGGTTTTATCACCAACGAAGAAGTTTTTCATCTCAAAAATTTGCCGAAAAGGTTGATCGTTTTAGGTGCGGGTGCTATCGGTTTGGAACTCGGTCAATCTTTTTCGCGGTTCGGTTCAGAAGTTACCGTTGTAGAAATGGCAGACCGCATTTTGATCAAGGAAGACGAAGAAGTTTCCGCCGCAATGGAGAAGATATTGAGCGACGAAGGCTTAAGGATTCTGACCAAAACAAAAACCGTCAAAGTTCATAAGGGCGAAAACGGAGCAAAAGTCATTACGGTTGAAGCCAGCGGAAAGTCCTTTGAAATTGAAGCCGACGAGATTCTGGCGGCAATCGGCAGACAACCAAATATAAACGGGTTAGACCTTGAAAAAGCCGGAGTTGAATTTGAGAATAATCGAATAAAAACTAATGAGTATCTGCAAACTTCAAACAAACATATCTTTGCCGCAGGAGATCTAACCGCTCATTTTCAATTTACGCATATGGCGGATTACGAAGCTCAAATCGTCATTCAAAACGCCTTTGTTCCTTTCCCTTTTAGGAAAAAGACCGATTTTCGCGTTGTTCCCTGGGCGACATTTACCGAACCGGAAGTTGCCAGAGTCGGCTTGACCGAAAATGAAGCGAAAGAAAAATATGGCGAGAACATTAAAGTTTACAAGGTGAATTTTACCGAAAATGATCGAGCTCAAACGGAAAGTGCAACTGAAGGTTTTGCCAAAATCGTGACCTATAAAAATAGAATCATCGGAGCAACTTTGGTTGGCGAACACGCGGGCGAATTGATCCACGAATTCGTCTGGGCGATGAAGGAAAATCTAAAATTATCGCAGCTCAATAAAATCATTCGCGTTTATCCGACTCTGGCAAAAATCACGCAAGCTGTCGGCACCGAAGCAACTTTGGAAAGTCTAAAATCTCCATTCGTGCAAAAATGGTTCAAACGGTATCTAAAGATTTGGCGATGAAAAATGTTGAAAATCCGTCTCAGCCGTGTCTCATAGTCATGGCAAAATATCCGCAAGAAGGCAAGGTGAAAACCAGATTATCGCCTTTTTTGAGTGCTGCCCAATCCGCCAAACTTGCAATGTGTTTTCTCAAAGATACTTTGAGAAAATCGGAAAAACTCAATATAAAATTGATTGTCGCCTGTTCGCCTCCCGAAAGGTTTTCACTCTTTTCAAGCCTTGTTGATAAAACAATGATTTTAATCGAACAAACGGGCGATAATTTGGGGGAGCGAATAAATAACGCTTTCAAATTTGCTTTTGACAGTAATTTTTCTCCGGTCGCAATGATCGGAACTGATAGCCCGACTTTTCCAACCACTGAAATTGAAAAAGCCTTGAAATTATTGAATGAAACTGAATGCGTTTTTGGGGTTACTCAAGATGGCGGCTTTTATTTGGTCGGATTAAACCAATTTCTTCCCGATATTTTTGAAAATGTTGAATGGAGTTCTTCCCGAACTTTGGCTGATTGCATTCAAAACGCCCGTTTAATTTTAGGAAATGAACCAAAATTTGTTGGTGATTGGTTTGACGTTGATGAACCTTCTGATTTGGTCAAGTTATTTAAAGAATTTTTGACAAATAAAGAGTTTTTTCAAATTGCTCCACGCACGGCTGAATGGCTCTCCAATAATAACAATCTTTTTAGATAAAATATTTTCAAAATCAATAAATTCCAGACTTACGCAAATTTCGCTTATCTGATCGGATAATATCTTTTCGCTAAGAATTCAGGATTAACTCCAATCCAATAAAGACCTTGGAAGAGAGACCATTTGGCAAAGGTCAGTAAAAAACTTCGCTTTTCAAACCGCCGTGAAGAAGTTATTACTTTTGCGGAAAGATGTGCGAGTTTTCCGTAAGTTTTCAGACGATTCGCAAATTCCAAATCTTCAAATAATTGCAGTGGCTTAAAACCGCCCATTTCCCGATAAATTTCACGCCGAACAAAAATTGCCGAATCGCCGTAAAGCAAGCCGATTTTTCTCAAATGCGGATAAAGCCGGGTCATAAATTTTGCGGCTCGAGAATCGCCGTTAAAACAAATCTCAAAATTTCCGCCGACAAATTTTTCATCAAGCAAAGCCTTTTCGATTTCTAAAACGGAGTTGGAATCAGGAATAGTATCTGCGTGCAGAAACCATAAAACTTCACTGTTTGCAGCATTTGCCCCAATGTGCATCTGAATTCCGCGACCTTTTTCTGATTGTAAAACCTTAACGCCGCAAGTTTCGGCAATTTTAGCAGTTTCGTCTGAACTTTGACCATCAACAACGATAATTTCCAGATTTTTATCAAGATTCTGCACCGCTTCGATAGTTTTTTTTATCGAATGCGATTCATTAAAGACGGGAATTATGACCGAAATTTCAGGCTTCATCAATTGTTTTCTTTATCGTCCGAAATTTGCCAACTCGGTTTTTGTTCCAGAAATGGAAGTTCCAAGAGGTAGATAAACTTTAACTCTTGTGAATTTTGAAAAGCGGGAACGCCAATCTTAATCTCAGTTTGATTGACATCGGTTTTCAAAGTTCTGTGAAGCCTGTCCCAAACAGATAAAATCGTTGACCAATTTGAATCGGTTTCTGCCTGAACAACTGAATGATGAATACCGTGGAGCCTTGGGGTAATGATAATCTGAGAAAGTTTTTCGTCCCAATCATCGGGGAGTTTTAGATTGGAATGATGAAAAAGAACTGCCGGAAAAAGCAAAGTCTGCCAAATTTTAACGGCTTGTGGCGAAGCTCCTATCAGCAAAATCTGCATAATCCGCCACAAAACCGAGATAATTATTTCGCCGAAATGAAAACGATAGGCGGTTGAACTGTCCAAATCAAAATCAACGTGATGAACCAGATGAAACCGCCATAAAAACGGGACTTTATGAGTCGAAACGTGCCATAAATACAGTGTGTAATCAAGCAGAATTATCGCCAAAATCGTTTCGATTGAATGCGGAAGTTTGAAGATTTTCAAGAAACCGATCCGGCGGTCTTCGACAAATTTTGTAAAAAAATCTATTGCCGGCTTTTCAAAAAGAATCATCGCCGCCGAAGCCGAACCAGCCATCAGAAGATTTCTAACCGTGCGGATTTCTTTCGATTCGACCGTTTTTCGAAGTGGGCGACGTTTTTCCAGCCAAGTCAGCAAACCGATTGCTCCGACTGTCGCCGGAATTGCTAAAAATTTTATTAAACTTCCTATTTTCATTGATTAAAATTTTTACGCCACCGTTCCGCCACAACTCGAACCGCTTCCCGCCGTGCAGCCGAAACAGTGATTTTCCGTGACAATCCGCCGATTCTTTAATGAATTGTAATCAAAATCAAAAACCGTCTTTTTTGCTTCAACCGCCAAATCCAGCATCTGATTAAAATCGCAGTCAAACAAATTTCCGAGCCAATCAACGCTGATTAAATTTCGGCACATCAATCCGTCAATCGTTGCCGGATTAAAAGCGTTGACCAATTTTTGCATATACGCGGTTTCATTTTTGGAACGCCTCAGCCAATCTAAAAAACGGGCAATCGGCATATTCGTAATCGCATATAAATTATTGAAAACAATACTGTAACGATTTTTCAATTCACGTTTAAAATCGGCTTCGATGGCTGTTTGTTCAGGAGGCAAAAATGCCCCGACGGGATTATAAACCAAATTCAGAACGAGATTTTCCTTGTGTCCGTAACCGACTTCGTTAAGCCTTTTTAAGGCTGAAATTGATTTATCAAAAACTCCTGTTCCGCGTTGGGCATCAGTTTTTTCGGCTAAAAAATATGGCAGACTTGAAACTACTTCGACCTCGTTTTCGGCAAAAAAATCGGGTAAATCGGTTTGATTTGGCTCAAACATAACCGTCAAATTATGTCTGACGATGACGTGAACGCTTAACATTTTCGCTTCTCTGACGAAATAACGAAAATCGGGAATCAATTCAGGCGCACCGCCCGTAATGTCCAAAGTTTTAATGTCGTTTTCACGCAATACTTTCAAACAAGCATCAATCGTTTTCCGTTCTATTATTTCAGTGCGACGGGGCGAAGCGTCAACGTGGCAATGCTTACAAGCCTGATTGCAGAGTTTGCCGACATTAACCTGAAGCGTGTCAATGGTTTCGGCAAATAAAGAACGACTGCCGAGTTTTTCTTCAAACCTGACGGATGAATTTGGTGGAGCAGATTTAACCTGTCTGGTAATTTGAACCGCTGTTTGCATAATTTTTTTGATGCGAAAATTGACGATATTTTTAGAAATTCCCGCTTTTGTTTGATGATTGGAAAATTACATCGAAACCTTATCGTGAGCATTATGAGATTGGATTCCGTGAATCAAACTCGCTCCGCCGCGAATTGCTGAAGCTAAGTGCATCGCTTCGGTCATCTGCTCCATATTCGAGCCGTTTTCCAAACAAGAATTCGTATAAGCATCAATGCAATACGGACATTGCACCGTCACGGCAACCGCCAACCCAATCAGGGCTTTTTCGCGTTTTGATAATGTTCCTTCTTCCTGACAAGCTTGATACCAAGCCATAAATTTTTCAAATAATTCAGGGCTGTGTTTGGCAATCTCGCCGAATCGTCCTAAGTCTTCTTCGTTATAATAGTGCATAGATTTAAGGTAAAAGGTTGAAGGTAAAAGGGCAAGTCTTTATCAACAACAACCTTCGGTTGAACATAATTTATTGGAAATGTCCGTCAAATCATAATCCATTTCCTTGCTTTCTCTCGGATGACGTTTGGCGATTCTGCGGCAATCAAACTCTTTTGCATCTTCAAGTGAAATGTTTTCCAGTGATTCAACGGGAATAATTTGCGAATTGTATGGTTCTTTGCTGTAAATCTGAAAGGTCTTATCGCAAACCGCCAATAAAGAAATTTGCGTTAAGCCTTTTGTGAAAATATCGGATGAAACCGTGAAATTATCGGTTTTCTTCATCGAATTAATCGTCAAAAAATCGAGCAAGGCAATCACAATAAGTGATGCCATTACGGGAATTAAAAATTTCGGAGCAAAGATAAGTTTCCGCCAAAAACTTCCGTGGACAAGCCCGGCTGCTCGGAACTGAGGGTTTTAATATCTGGATTGATAAAGTTGATTTATCGGAAAGACCGTTCACCCTCAACGACAAGGAAAGCAAAGACAGTAGCGCGATTTCGTCAATCGTCCAAGCAGTAACCTTGGTTATTTCAACCGAAACTTCAGCTGGGTGGCTGGGAGTAAATCCCGCGCTCCCGTTCGTCCTCCGATCCCCGAAATGAAAATGATCGCGCCTTTTTGCTCTTTTAGGTGTTCCCATGCAGCGCGGCTCAATCTCGTAGCTCCGAAGAATTTGAAATATTGAGCGGAGAAGGGATAAACCGCTTCAGATACTTCCAAACATTTGCCGATATTTCCCCTCCAACTCGTGAAAATCAAAAATGACGAAAAAATCAATAGTTCCAAAATCAAAATCAATAATCGGTCGTCCGCAAACTCTCGCACCGATTTTCAGATATAACTTGAAGAGCATTGGAAGTTCAACAGGCAAATTTACTTTTTTCGGCTTTCTTTTCGGACAGGCTTTAGTTTCGCGGGGAAAAACCCGGAAATTCGGATGGATTAAATTATCTCGTTCCAACTGTTCGTAAGCGTTTAAACCAATCTCAGAATCGGTGGAAAAAACCGAACAACAGCCGAACAGATAACGCTTTTTAGTTGCCAGCAAAAAAGCTGATAATCCTTTCCAGAGCAGATACAGAACTTTTGTATTTCGATGCTCGCGGGCGATTGCCGCACGTCCGATTTCAACCGCTTGAGCTAAAATTTCGGGCGACAAATCCTCGATGCTGAATTCTCCGTAAGCATAAAAACTACTGACCGTTCCGGCGGTTTCGAGCGTATTGAGCCGATACGTTCCGACCGTTTTGTTGGTTTTTCTTTCAACGACAATTAAATGTTTGCAGACAAAATGCCGAGAGAGTTTTCAGAAGACTCTTCGCCTGCCATTTCGAGATTAAAAACCTCGTAGCGAAGCCGTAAAGCCGATTCAATTTCCTTTTGTGTGTCGGCAACCCTGACGGAATAGTTTCCGGAAAAGATTTCGGCGAAAACCTCGTCCGAATCACTTTTATTTATTGATTTGACGGGCATTTACAGATTTCCTTAGTTCAAGGCTTTTTCAACTTCGCTCAAATTTCGCGGAACATTTTTTTTTAGTTTCTCAAAGATACTCAAATTTCCCGAAACAGCCGGTGTCAAAACTTTCAGTTCATCGGGAGTAAAGTAGTTTCGCTTTTTTACTTTCAAATCATCAGCCGGAACATTTTGATAAAGCCAGTTTCGATAGATAATCAGACCTTCGCCGTAACCGCGATAGACGGCGACCAGGTCGGCATTTCGTTCAAATTGTGCCTCGAAACCGCCGTCAATCAACCCAATCAGCCCGAATAGCTTGAGGCGATTTCTTTCGTTGTAATAAAGAGCGTGTGCCAATTCGTGTGCCAAAATCGCCCGAATTCCTTCGGCAGGAGCGTTTCGTTCAAAAACCAAAGGATTAACAAAAATAATCGTCTGCATTTTCCGAAAGGTCAAAAACCGCGAAAAAGCAAAACGAGCTTTGAAATAATTCTTTTGACTTTTGAAGGTTTTGACCTTGATTTTTGTTTCCCTTAATTCGGGAAAAGATTTTTCAACTATCTCACCTAAAAGAATTTGCGTTTTTTCAACCACAGATTTTAAATCACTATCTCTTGCCGCAGAATTTTCCGCCCGCACAAAAGCCGAAAACAAGGTTGTC
>CALMEH010000089.1 GCA_937863115.1 uncultured Acidobacteriota bacterium | reverse complement strand
CACGAACCCGTCTGGCGAAGTCCTTGCGTTGCGTTGTTAAATTTGCTGGTATGAAAATCGTAGCCCCCGACAAGCGCGACAACTTCGCCTGTTTTGGCGTTTATCGAAACAATTGAGGCTTGCACTTCCGGCACTTGCGAAAGCGTTCCCGAAATGGTTTTCTTGTCGTTATCAACATTGCTGATTAAAAATTCAGCTAAATCGCCGACTTTGAATTCATTTGCCGGAGATTTGCCGCTTCTGCCCATATCTTTTCCGGTGATGAGCGCATTATATCTGCCGAAACGAACTTGCGCTCCGTTAGCGTCAATTTTCATTATCAAACCTTTGATATACTCGCCTTTTTCGTAAGAGTCGCCATACCAATCGGCGTGTTTGTAGTTATTCAAAATTCGCTGAACATCTTTTTCAACCGTTACGGGATCGCCGTTATTATCGAGCAAAACGGTTTGATATTCCGAACGCCACGCTTTGCCGTTGTCGTAGCGTCGCAAACCTTCGCGGACGGCTTTTGTGGCGAGTTTTTGGGCTTCGACGTTGATTGTCGTATAAACCTGCAATCCACCTTGTGCGACGCGCGTTGTATATTTGTCTTCCAGATATTTGCGGACTTCTTCGACCGGATAATCCCACGGCGTTGATTTCGGCTGAGATTGATAATAAGCCGTGTCATTTAATTTAATCGGCTTGGCTTTGGCGGCATCAACGTCGGATTGCGAATATCTTTCGGGGAAAAATCTGACCATTTGGTCAAGCACTGTGTTGCGCCGATCTAAAGCTTTTTCCATATTTCGCGTCGGTGAATATTCAGGCGATTTTGGAATTGCCGCGAGAAGTGCCGCTTCTTCTAAACTCAAATCTTTCAAAGATTTACCGAAATATGTGCGCGAACCTGCCTCGAAACCGTAAGAGCCTGCGCCTAAGAAAACGTAGTTCATATACATTTCGAGAATTTGCCGTTTCGTGTAAAGCCTTTCGATTTCAAGAGCCATTGCCCATTCGCTGAATTTGCGCGAAAAAGTTTGGTCTTTGGTCAGAAAAAGATTTTTCGCCAACTGTTGTGTAATGGTCGAAGCACCTTGCGTTTTTCCTTCGGTTACGTTGTAAAACGCCGCGCCGCCAATGCGGTAATAATCCAAGCCGTTATGGTCGTAAAACCGCGAATCCTCGATTGCCAGAAGTGCGTCTTCGACGTTTTTCGGGATGTCGGATTCTTTAATCGGAATACGTTTTTCGATAGCAAATTCGGCTAAAACCGTTTCGCCATCGTCAGCATAAATCGTCGTAACCTGTGGCGGACGATATGTTGCAAGTGCGGAAACTTCCGTCGCAAAGCGTGAATTATTCAAATAATATGAACCTAAAACGCCCGTCAAACCTCCGGCGGCAACCGCTAAAAGCAATGCCGTCGGCAACCACAAAAAACGCCACAGACTTTTCTTCTTGACGCTTACCGATTTAACTTCTTTAGATACGATATTCTCAAATTCTTTCGCCATATTTTTAATTGGAGCGCGGGCAT
>CALMEH010000088.1 GCA_937863115.1 uncultured Acidobacteriota bacterium | reverse complement strand
TCTCTTGTCATAAAAAAATCTCCGGTAAATTTCTTTATTCGCTTCTTTAACGCTTGCGGTTTCATTTTTTCGCGCTAAAATCTTAAAATAATGACACCTTATCCTAACTTAATTTCCGATTCCTTACTAATTAACGAAACAATTAGTCTTTTGCAATCTTCGGGCGGCAAGGTTTCGGCGGTTGAGGTTGTTGATTATGTGATGAAAATCCGCAAGCCCGCACCGGATTTAGCAATACTTTTGGTGTCGGATTTGGTCGAAACCGATCCGCGTTTGCAACTTATCGAAGATACGGTCGAATTAATTGAAGAAAATTTATTGAATCGCAAACTTCACGAAACGGATTATGTCGTTTTCGATTTGGAAACGACGGGCGCAAAATGTCCGCCGTGCCGCGTTACGGAAATCGGCGCGTATCGCGTCAGCAACGGCAAAATTGTTGATGAATTTCATACTTTGGTCAATCCCGAATCGCCGATTCCTTTTTTTATCACGCAACTTACGGGAATTTCCGATGCGATGGTTCGCCACGAGCCGAAATTTCGTGAAATTGCCAACGATTTTCTCGAATTTATCGGCGATTCCGTGTTAGTCGCGCACAACGCGCATTTCGATTTGCGATTTTTGAATCACGAAATCGGCAGAATTCACGAAAATTATCGCGTCGCCAATCCGCATCTTTGCACCGTCCAGCTTTCGCGCAAACTTTTGCCGCACATCGAAAATCACAAGCTCAACACGGTCGCAGATTATTACCGCGTTTCGCTCATCAATCATCATCGCGCCTCCGACGATGCTCGCGCCACAGCGCATATTTTTATCAATCTTTTAGATGAACTTCAAACTCGCGGCGTAGAAGATTTGGCAACCGTGAAAAAGGTTAAATTTTAAGATATGAAATCAATTATTTTTCTAATTTTTCTTTTCTCATTCGTAATTGCCAACGCGCAAACCTCTGAAACAATTAGCGAACTCACGCCTGTTCCTTCAAATGTCGGGAAATTTTCGGGAAGATTGCCGGGCAAAAAACTGAAATTTGATGTAAAAGTTGAATTCATAAATTTACCTGACAAAAAAAATGGAATTGCTCTTACAATTCAAACGCATTACAACGAATTGATATTTGAATCTATTGGCGGCAAACCAACGTCAAGATTAAGTGTTTACGGAAGAATTATATCGAACGACAAGAAAATTGACGGTTTCTTCGAGGAAAAAATAACTACTTCGATAGAGATTGATGACCTTATTGATACGCGGGGAAAATTTGTAACCTTACGAAAAGTTTTTGAGTTGCCTGATGGAAAATATCAAACGGGCATTATTGTCCGCGACCTTCTTTCGTCGTATGACCTCTCATATCACGGAGATTCATTGGATAGTGGCACATCTTTCTTGAAAAGAGGAATAAAAATCATAAAATTTCGAATCCCGCAATCCGCAAAAAAATGAAAAGCCGTTCATTTTTAACATTTCGTTAATAAACAATTCACGTTCATTTAATACGCATTTCACTTCCAATTAACTTTTCGCGCCTATCCTTTTTCTTGCATACCAGAATTTACAAATTATTTGGCAAAAAAAGCACGAACGAGTCGGCGAAAAACCGTTTCGTATCGGGCGCATATTTTTTAAGGAGTGAAAATGAGATTCAAATTTATTGAGAAATTTTTCATAGCAGTTTTTGTGGTTCTTTTTTCGCAGACGGCTTTTGCACAAGCAACGGGCAGTTTAAGCGGAACCGTGAAAGACCCGAACGGCTCAGTCGTGCAGGGAACAACAATTACCGTTAAAAATACGGCGACAAATTTGTCCCGAACATACATTACCAACGATGAAGGCATTTGGACAGCAACGCTTTTACCTGTTGGAATTTACAGCGTAACCTTTGAAAAAGAAGGATTCAAGAAAGCCATCAGCGAAAATATCGCGGTTGAGGCTTCGGTTGTCCGCACGGTTGAAACACGGCTCGAAATCGGCGTTTCGGATGTTTTGATTACCGTTACGAGCGACCAACCTTTGATTCAAACTGAATCGGCGACAACCGCACGGCAAATATCTGGCGACGAAGCAACGAAAATTCCGACTTCGACACGCTCTTTTACCGGACTTTTATCATCGGAAGCAGGCGTGGCAAGCGAACTTTCGCCTGTCGGCGTGAACGGCAACGGCAATATTTCGCCGTCGGTCAACGGCACAAGAACGACTTCGACGAGTTTGTTTTTTAACGGAATTGACGCGACAAACATCACGAGCAACGAAGGTTCTTTGACTGATAATATTTCGCCTGCGCTCGAAACTTTGCAGGAAATCAAACTGCAAACATCGCTTTATGACGCTTCGACAGGCAGAAGCGGCGGCGGAACATTTCAGCTTGTTACAAAATCGGGCGGCAATCAATTTCGCGGCTCGGCTTATTATTATTTGCAAAACAAAGCATTTAATTCAAACGAATATTTCTTAGATCAAGCCGGAGTCGAAAAACCGATAGCCGACCGCACCGAAACGGGTTTTACCTTCGGCGGTCCGATTATTAAAGACAAATTTTTCTTTTTCGGCGGCTATCAATACACCAGCGCAAACACCGGATTAGTTCCGTCCGCACGAACGCGCACGACTTTGCCGCGGGCTTTGACCGTTTTGGGCGAAGACCGTTCAGCGGCGGCGATTGCGGCGGCTTTTAATCAATTTAACGGTTGCACGGGAACAAATTGTTTGACCGCAACGGATATTTCGCCGGTTGCTTTACGGATTTTTAATCTGCGAAATCCTGTAACAGGCGGCTTTGTTTTGCCTTCGATTACGGGAAACTTTACGCCGCTCGGCGTTGACCAAACCGGCACCGGTTCGTTTCAATTCGGAAACTTCCCAACCGTAACGACGCGCACTTTGCAGAGAAACAATCAGCTTATCGAAGTTGTTGACGTAGTTCCTTCGAGCTTTAAGCAAAATCAATTTACTTTACGTTTGGACGGACAATTAACGTCTAAAAACAGTTTGAACGGAACATTTTTCTGGGCAAAATTCCCCGGTTTCGATTCGTTTCCCGATCCAAACAGTTTAGCATCGCCTTTTACTTTGAAGCGCAACGACCAAAACAGAACTTTATCAATCGCCGACACGCATATTTTTACATCAAATTTTGTTAATGAAATTCGTTTCGGCTATTACTATCTGAACAATACACGCGCTCTTGACGATCCGTTTCTTTCATTGACCAACGAAAGCATCGGCGTTTTCAATCCGGCTTCGACATTTGACAACAGTGTGGCGACAACGCGGCTTGGTCATTATATTGGCAGAAACAATCTCGCCAATTTTTCATTCGGCGGTCCGAACGATTCATTCAACAAACGTCAGCAAACGACTTTCAGCATTGCTGACAACGCCGTTTGGACACGCGGCAAAAATACTTTCAAATTCGGTTTCGATTTCAAAAAGCATCAATACAACACGAACTTGCCCGAAGAACAAGCCACCGAGTTTGAAAAATTCGATAGCTTTACGCAACTTTTAACAGGAAACGCGACCGAAGCCGACACCCAATACGGCATCACAAACAAAAGCTTTCGTTTCAACGACATCGGTTTATATTTTACGACCGATTGGAAATTGACAAATAAATTAACCATTAACGCCGGTTTGCGCTACGAAATTTTTATGCGCCCGACCGAAAAAGACGGACGCATCGGCAATTTCGATTTGTCTTCATTTGAACCGTGTTTCACGCCAACGGGCGGAACAGCGGAAATTTGTAACAATCCAACACGCGGTTTTATTGTTCCGAATAACGTAAATTTGACAGGAAATCCGGTAGTTGACGGTGCAATTAACGCAACGAATGTCGTGGACAACAAACACACACTCAACGGTCAGGATTTGAACAATTTCGCGCCGCGTTTCGGTTTTGCGTATCAAGTCAGCAATAAATTAGTCGTTCGCGGCGGTGTCGGAATGTTTTATGACCGCCCTTCGGCGGCGTTTATCAATACGGTTTTCTCGAACTACCCGTTCTTGCGCGAAGTCGAAATCACAACTCCGAGCGGCAATGTGCCGATTGCCACGGCGTTTTCAAATACGCCGACGAACATTCCGCTCAATGCGTGGCTTCCGTTTAGAATTCTTCGTAGCGGCGGCGCAACCGGCACTTATAATATCCGCGACAATACGCCCGTAACGATTGATGCTCGTGGCCCTCCATTTGGCGGAACGACGTTCGGAAACATTGCCGAAACCTTTGAGTTT
>CALMEH010000087.1 GCA_937863115.1 uncultured Acidobacteriota bacterium | reverse complement strand
CCCGTTTATCTCGGCTTCGCGGATGTTGTGTTTGCCTTTGGCGGGCATTGTTCCGCCGTCTTTTCCGGCGTGTCCCCAACCTGCCGTAACTTCAAAATCTTCGTCCGTAAATTGTTTGCCTTCCAAATGCGCCGCGACTCCGACGCTTCGCAAACGCTCCTCAATCTTGCCGACGGTAACGCCCGCAACTTGTTTTTCGGTATCGAGCAACGCGGCAATTCGTTTGCCCAATTCCGCCGATGAAATTAAATCTTCTTTCGTTGACGGCAGAGGAATTCGCGGAAAGTCTTGACGAATGCCGTCGGCGTTTTCGTTCAGATATTCGGGCGAATAACCGATTGCCAATGCGTGATACCAAATCAACGAAGCCGTTTCCGCGTCCGAATCAATTTCCGTAAAACCAAGATTTTGCAGATAATTTCGGGCAAATTCGGAAAGATTCGCTCGCGTTTCTTCTTGCACTTCGCCGAACAAACCAACTTGATTTTCGTTTTTCTTTTTCGACTTTTTTAACAAATTTGGTTTGTAATAAAGCGGAAAATGTCGGGCATGTCCCGAAACACAATCGTAATCGCAAACTAAATTTGAGAAATAAAAAGGCATTCCTTCAGGCGTTTTGTCGGCAGTATCACGACTTATTAAAAACGCATTTCCTTCAAATCTTTGCTGTAAAAGTTGCGGGCTTGGTTCGCTAAAAAGTGGACGTAAGTTTTCAAGATAACAGAATCTCACATCAAAAGGTTTGAATGGATAATGAACAATTCGACTTTCATCAAAAGTAAACTCATTCAAAATTTTTTCTCTTGCTTCGGGTCCAATTATGCGATTGCCTGTCATCATTAGCGAAGAATGAATTTGTCTAATTTCTTCGTTTGATATTTCTTTGTCAAAATATTTTCTAATTCTTTCAGATAAAGGTTCTTTTTGAATAGAAATTAAAGCAAAGCCTCGTCTTTCAACTGACCCATTAAATGGTGGGATTTCGCATAAATCGTTCAATCTCGTCCAAGATTGATAAGCATCGGAAACATTGCTCGGACGAAGCGAAAAGCGGTTGAATTTTTCGGGCTTGGCGTGTGTATGTGCGTGTAAATCGTTTTCCAAACTCTCCAATAATTCCTCGCGTTTATTCACGCCCCAAAATTCGCGGAAATTTACTTCGCACGTTTCGCCGTGATTTTCCTTTCGCAAAAGCAAACCGATTGCCGTGCCGACGCGAATTCCTTCACGATTGTATTCAGTTGAGAAAATACTTGGGTCAGGTTTTCCTTCGGGCGTTTGTTTGCCTGTTTCGCGGCTGTCGCCATTCAAACTGTCAATCCAAATTTTATCGAACTCGCTCAAAAACTTTTGCCGCATCACGACAAAAGACGGGTCGCGCAAATACGAAAAATTCGAGATAAAACAAACAATTCCTTTCTTGGTTTTTTCGGCGATTCGTCTTTCCGCCAATCTGAAAAAGCGGACATACAAATCATCAAGATTAAATTTTTTGATGCCCCAATCTTTTATCAAATTTTCTTTATACGGCTCAACCAAACCTTGTTCTTCTTCACCGCTGACACCCGCAAAAGCGTTATATGGCGGATTGCCGATAATCACCAAAATCTTGGCTTCTTTTTTAACTTGGTCGGCGCGACTCCGTTCTTCTTCAAATTCGGGAAACGGCAATTTCGTTTTCGGATGTTCGTCCCAACCCGTCAAACTGTTGGTCAGAAAAACTCCGGCGCGTTCACGTTTTTCTTCGCTCAAACCGATGCCGAATTGTTCGAGCAATAATCCGACTTGCAGATGCGAAACGACAAACGGCGCGGGCAAAATCTCGAATCCGAAAATGCGCGATTGGACGGCGCGTTTTATTTTCTGTCCGCGTGTCGCATCTTCGCCTTTTTCTTCAAGTGTTTGATTGATGCGTTTTAAAACTTCAACCAAATACGCGCCCGTGCCGCACGCCGGATCAAGCACATAAACCGATTCGTCCGCCAAACCGTCAGGCAAACCGAGTTCGTCAATCAAAACCGTGTTGACGCGCTCGACCATATATTTGACGATTTCCTGCGGCGTATACCAAACGCCCAATTCCTTGCGAAGTTCGGGATCGAACGCCTGCAAAAACGGTTCGTAAAAATATTGAACGGCGTGATCTTCCGAAAAGCGTTGGAAAAATTCCCCGCGCACGACACGATTCAGAACATTTCCCGTCCAATCCAAAACTTCGACCAAATCGAGATTTTTAAGATTTGAAGGCGTGGCAATCTGCTCGAACAAAACCGAAATCATCGGCACACGAAGTTCCCAAACCGCTTCACGCCAACGAAACTTTTCCGGCGTTTTCGGATTACGTTTGTGCCACAAAACCCACGCCGAAAACACGCCGTAAAAAAGTGTCTGCACCAAAGTCGAACGAAAGAATTTTTCGCCTTTTTCGCCTTCAAACTTTATGCCGAGCGAATCTTCCAAAGCCGTGCGAATCGTTGCCAGCGCGGAAATATCCGAATGTTCGATTCGCGCCTTCGCATCGCGGGCGTAGGAAGCCAAAAACCACGCGACATCTTCCGGCTTCGCAATCGGCGCGGCGTGAAGCATTACGCGCTTGATAAATTCGATAAATCTCGCTTCGTGAAGTTTGACGGTTTCTTCCGGCACATCGGCTTTCTGCCAAAAATCTTTTTCGTCTTCGGCTAATTTAAAACTTTCCAAATGCTGCTTGTTTCCGTTTTCGTCTAAAACCACGAGCAAAAAATCGCGGTAATTCGTTACCAAAACTTGCCGATAAGTTTTGAGATATTTCGCTACCTGTTCGCTTTCGGCAATTTTTTCAACATTGTCGGCGGTTGATTTTATTTCGAGCGAACCGCGTTCGGGCAATGAACCTTTGACGAGTTCGTGTGATTGTTTTTGAAATTGATTCGGCGTAAAAAATCCGCCGTCGGGAATGCCCGCGCCGCGATTTTGCAAATTGATAACGCACCGAACTTTCGGTTTTAATCCCGCGCCGATTTCGTTAAAAAGATTTTCGAGCGTTCCGTAAAATGAAGTTTCTTTCACGGCTGAACCTGTCCGCCGGATTTCGCTCATTCGTAGGAGATAATTGGCTAAAATACTCATCGTAAAGTTCTGTCGGAAAAGTGAATTTCAAGAAAGTTTAAGTTAGCAGAACTTTATCCCGATAACAACAAAAAAAAGACAAACCTTTCGATTTGCCTTTTTTATCAAAGTGCGGACAGCTCTGTCCACGCTCCAATTTTTACTTTTTACTTGAATTTTTCATCTCATCTAATTCTTTTTGTTGTTGGTCAATCAAGACTTTCAAATTCTTTTTCAAATTTTCGTCTTTCGTATTATTGAAAGATTTGTTCAAAGCCAGCAAATACGCGGTTTTGAGCGATTGATCTTTCGGCACGGCAACATCCGGCAAAACGCCTGTGCCTTCCCAATTTGTTTTCGTGATCGGATTTATCGCGCGCCCGACGGGAATGAAAACTCCGAAATGATCGCTGATGCGGAAAACGCCGCCCGGATTTGCGCCGCCACCGGTTGTTTCGCCGACAATCGTGGCGCGTTTTAACACTTTCAGATTATTGGAAAATTCTTCCGCACCCGAAAATGTGCGGTTGCTGGTTAAAACATAAACGTCTTTGTCGCCGTATTTTTTGCCTAAAACATTCGGCTTTGTCCAAAATTCTTCGGTTCTATTTCCGGCGCGGAAAAATAAATTGTTCAAATGCACGGGTTTATCGCCGAAAAGATATGAACAAATTAACGCCACCATTTCAGGATCGCCGCCGCCGTTGTTCCGTAAATCGAAAATCAG
>CALMEH010000086.1 GCA_937863115.1 uncultured Acidobacteriota bacterium | reverse complement strand
TTTTGTCGGCACACTCAAAAATCGCTCGGGCGGATTGGTTCTCGAAAGTCAAATAATCAGAATCTCGGACGGCGCACTGCTTGCTTCGCCTGATGAAGTGAAAATTGAAGAGGCAAATTTAATCGGACTGCCTGAAAATATTGCGGCACAAATTATTGATAAAATTCAAACAAAATTAACAGACAAAGACAAAGACAAATTAAACCAAAAAGATACGGAAAGCGCAGAAGCAAAAAATCTGTATCTTCAAGGACGCTATCTTTTGAAAAGAAAACAGCCCGACGATGTAAAAAAAGCCATCAAATGTTTTTTCGATGCCAAAGAAATAGACCAGAAATATGCCAAAGCCTGGGCAGGTTTAGCAGACGCATATCTTTCGTTGAGCGGAACGGGAATAACAGGTTCGATTCCGCCGAAAGAATCTGTTGAAAAGGCAAAAACTGCGGCAAAAAAAGCTCTTGAATTAGATAATAATTTAAGTGAATCTTATAATTCGCTCGCTTCGATTGCCCTGAAATATGAATGGGATTGGGCGGCAAGCGAAGCCTATTTTAGAATGGCGATAGAACGCGATAAAGAATTCTTATCACCGCATTTCGGTTTGATAGGTCTTTTACGTATGCAAAGGCAATTCGATGAATCACTGGAAGAAATTAACCAAGTTAAAAAAATTGATCCTTTTTCTCTCAGAGCCGATATTGAACTTGCTTTGCTCTATTTTTATAAAAGAGATTATGAGAAAATGGACAGAGTTTTGTCTGTTTTGTTGCAAAATTTTCCCGACAACATAAGTGTAAAATACGTTCGTTCATATCAATATCTCAAGACAAACCGATTCAAAGATGCCGCCGATATTCTCGAACCGCTTTACGCTTCCGATAAGCCGGAAGATAAAATTTTGTTTGCCGCGCCGCTCGGATTTGCTTACGCCAAAATGGGGAAACGCAGCGAGGCTTTGAAAATCATTGAAGATTTGGACAAATTCAGTAAAAACGGATATGTTCCGGCGCAAGAAAAATCGCTTATTTATCTTGCTCTAGGAGATTACGACAAAGTTTTTGAATTCTTAAATCAGTCGTGCAACGAAAAGTTTGCATCTTTGCCCGGTTGGATAAATGATCCGATTGTTGAGGAAATTTGGTTAGACCCGCGCTTTATCTACATTAAAAATTGTGTCAAACTCTGAAAAAAAAGCAGAGACATTTATTTTGTGCGTATTTCTACATTTTTATTCAACTCCGCTAAAATTTCCTGAAGTTCGTTTTTAACCTCAAAAATATTCAAACCGGACTCGGAAAGAAGTTTTTCGGTAATTTCAATTAATTTCGACGGAACATTACGGCGCAGTTTTTTTATTGAAATTATTTCTCCCATGTCATAAAGTCTCCCGGTCAAAAAAAAGTAAATGACTGCCCCAAGCGCATAAATATCAACCGCCGTTCCGCTGTTTTGATGAGATTTTGAAAACCCTCGTGTTTTCCAATCAAACGGATCGGTTTCCCCGATTGGATATGCGCCTTCAAAATCAATCGGACGAAGCGATTTATCAAGACCGACAATCAAATTTGCCGGCTTGCAATCGTTCCAAACCCAACCGGATTGATGAATGTTTTCGATAATTCGGGAAATTTCAAGCGCAAAATTTAAGACTTGAAGAATAGAAAAACGTCTTTGGCGCGGTTGTAGAATTTCGTGAAGACTTTTTCCTTCGACATATTCCATCGCAAAATAAAAATTTCCGTAAATCTCGAATGAATCAAACACCTGCGGCACAGGAGCATATTGCATCTTGAGAATTTTTAGGACGTTAAATTCGTTTTCAACTAAGGCATAACCGTCCTGTCCGTTCCATGCAATTTCGCCGTTGCGCCTTCCTTCCTTAACGATACACAGACGCGGTTGACCTCCATTTATATCAATCGCTTCGTAAGTTCCGCCTTTCCCGCGTTGAGTAATAGCAGAAAAGATTTTGTAAGTTGTTCCTAGAGGTGTTCCTTCAAATGTTTTTTCGCTCGGTTTTCCGGCGTTAGGAAAAGGATTGGAAAGCCATTCGGGAACAGCTTTCAAGCGGTCGTCAAGAACCAATTCGTCCGCCGGATTTTTGATTGCCGGAAACGTATTGCCGTCTTCATCTTTTCCTTCAATAATTGAAAATCCGCCATAGCGGTAAAAAACCGAACTATCAGGCGCATATTGCTCATCGAAAGGAATCAAAACCGGAAAAAAATCTTTCGTTAATTCGTGAAGTCGGGCGGCAAGACAAAGTGCGTGCGCTTCCGAATCGGGGTAAATTGTAATGAATTTTCCTACTTGGTGATAACCGTTTTGCAAACCGCAATTCAAACCGGAAAGGTCATCTAAGGATTTCGGAGCCTTAAATTGAACATTTTCGGAAGACAGAAACGACGCAACCCGCTCAAATAAATCGCAAGCATCGAGAATCGTTGCCGAGATGTGAAGTTTCCATCCCTGCAACGGTTCTCGATGCTTACTCTTACAACTATGCCGCCATATCGAATCTTCAAATTTAACAGGCAAGTATTGTTCACAAAGCCGATGCCAGCGTTGGCAAAGACGATTTGGTTGCAAATCGGGATTTGCATATACATCTTCGGACAACTCCAAAAGTTGTTTATTTATGGCGGTCATTCAATAATCTATGAATACAATTAAACTTACTCAAAAAAATCTAAATCCGTGCCTTCCGCATCTAACATCTCCCGCATTCTTCGAGTCAGCACAATATCCATATCCATCGTGCGCCGCGGTCCTGTGGTGATATTAGTTGTAGAAGTGCAAGTCGAATCTCCAACCATATAAGCCAGGCAATGCTTTGACCATTTTTTATCCATAAACGCAGTATCCTTGCCGCACAATCTGGCTAATTCCGTTGCGTCTGTGGTGATAAGTTTCATAAAATCTTCCCATTGTGTATTCACTTTCGTTACTACCTTATCAGCCGCATCAAATTCCCCGATTCCTTTCAAAGCCGCTTTTAAGGCAGCCTTTGCAAAATCGCGGGCTTTCATTCTTCCAGCTCCGCCCGTAGTTGTAAATTCAGTCAATAAATCGTCTATTTTCTTGTTTATTTGCATATTTTCTTTTCTCCTTTTGTTGTATTATCAGTTAAAAATCAACCGATTCTTTTAATCATCTTAGCCGAGCGGATTAAGCTCATCGAAATGAAAATCTTTTGTCGGATAATACTTTTTAAAGTATTCTTTTCTGTCAGACCCTTCCGGATAAATAATGTCAAAATAATTTTTATGCATTTCCCTAACGAATTTTAACATTTCCGCCATATTGGTAATTTTGTATTTGTTGAAAAACTCTCTTACTTCATCTTCTTCATCTTCCCATTTTGTTTGCAAAACGGAGTATTCGCTTTCGTTGAGAAGTTGAATAAAAGTTTCGGCAAGAATCCGGCTACCAACAATACCGAGTTTTCCGTCATTTTGTAGTTCGGCTTCTGCCAACACATAAAACCACAAAGGCGGGTTTTTACTAAAAGCCGTATTTAATTGATTCTCCTTGCTTTCTTTTTTTTCGGTATTCCAGTCGGGAACTGCATTCACTAATTTGTTTATTATTTCACTTATCACGTCAACTCCCAAAATATTTAACTCCGTAACTCTTTTGGCAATTTGGTCAGCAACATCCTTCCCACTTGCAAGTCTAAATTTACGTCCGCGAAACAAGTCAAGGGCTGAAAGCGACTTTTTCAGTATCTTTATTTCATTGTCGCCAGCCGTGTCGTCAGGTCTTAATGTTTGTATTCCTGTAACAATTTGAGTGTTTATTGGCTCTGCAAAATTAAAGTTTTTATTGGAAAGGGCAGCGGAACCGTCAATATCATAAAAGTTATACCAATTAATTAACCATTTGGTTGACAAAACATTTTTCCCGTTATTTTCAAAACGACCTCTTCCTGTTTGCATCAAAATATCTTCAATCGAAGCACCTGAAATAGAAGTAGTCCCTGAAGAGACAAGCGGGAATTGCTTGTTTAAGTTGTATCCGTCTCGAATCATACTGTGTCCCGCCCGAAAAACAGCGACCGCAAATTCCAACGGAATATACATCGCATTATCCTTCGGTTGGTAGAATAGTTCTTGTGTTCCAGCCTTTTGCCTAACATCCGCCAAAATTTCGGGTCGAACAAATCTCGGCAAAAAGTCTTCAAGTATAATAGTTTGATAAAAACGAATTGCCAATTTGCGGGCTTGATTGAATAATTCTGTTTTCTTGAATCCGCCTGATTCAAGTTTATATTTGTCGGATTGGCTCAATTCCAGAACTATAGCGTTGTGAAATTTTGTAAATGCAACCTGAGTTTGCGCCAAAATCAGATTTTCATCATTTCGCCGGTCAACGACATTTGCAAACGGAGGCTCCTTGTCTCTCAACAAATCGTTGGGAAAAGGCTCCGCCTCAGTATAGCCCAATTTCAAAAACGGAAGTTCGCTATCTTGCATCAAGTCGCAGCGCGGAGCTTCGTCTTCATTATTAGGATGAGGTTTTTCATGACCGTAAATAGCTTCCAAATCAAAATACGGATTTCGTTTATTCCTTATCTCTTCTGCTTTTACTTCTTTGTCATCAAAAGGAAGATGAGTTGTAACGTGCCGATCACTTTTCGCATCGAAGGTAATATCGTGTCCGATAAATTGCGCCAGATAGGTATAACCTGCGGGAATGCGTTCGATTTCTACTGTGAAAAGGCTCATCACACCTTCAATCATTCGGGCAATAAAACGACTTATAAAATTTCTATTGTCATATAATTGGGGGTATCTCGACATTACTGACGCTAAAAGTATCAAGTCATCCTTTTTTAGCTCAGAAGGTTCGAGGTCAAACAGTTTTTTGTATCCAAAATCTGCCATAATATCTTGTCCCGGAAATATAATTTTTAAGATTTCTTCAGAAGCAGTAAATTTCAAGTGAATTTCCCATAAAAAATTTACTACTTATAAAACGCACCGAAAGTGATAAAAAAGTCTCACTCTGCTGAAAAATAAAAAAGTGTGTAGGCATTATGAATACTTTTCCGCAAAATAGAAAGCGAAAACAGGTTAATATTTAATTTTTCGGTATTCCGAAAACTTTTTTTATTCGAGATGTTAAGCGGAAAAATTTCAATCGAGCCAACCGCCGCGCAAGAGAATAGAAGCAATTTGCTGCACGCCGTTTTTCATTTCTGACATAGAACTCGTGCGAGTGCGGCGGCGAATAGTTGGAACTTGCGTCAGGTCAATTTGATTTTGTCCGGGTTCAATTTCGCCTCTGGTCAAAATTTTCGCGGTTTTCGGCGTTATAA
>CALMEH010000085.1 GCA_937863115.1 uncultured Acidobacteriota bacterium | reverse complement strand
CGCGCTCCACTATCCGGCGTGATTACCGAACGAAAATTCAACGCCGGAGCCGGCATAGAAGCGGCAAGTCCGCTTTTTTCCATCTCGAATTTAGGCACGATTTATGTAATCGCCAACGTGCCGGAAGGGAGTTTGAGCAAACTTTCCGTCGGATCAAGTGCCGAAATCAAATCAACCGCCGCCGGAACGATCAACGGGCGCATCAGCTACATTGATCCGAGACTCGACGAAACAACCAGAACGGGGCGAGTTCGTTTGGAAGTTCCCAATTCAAACGGCAAACTGCGAGCCGGAATGTTCACCGAAGTCGGTTTTTACGCCGGAACTTCCGACACAACTGGCGAAGAGCTGGTCGTGCCTTCCAACGCCATTCAACGAACCGGCGATAAAACAATCGTTTTTGTCCCGCGTGAAGATGAACCGGGCGCGTTTGAAGTCCGCGAAATTGAAATCGGTGGCGAAACGGAAGGCTATACTGCCGTCAAAAGCGGTTTGAAATTGGGCGAATCGGTTGTTACTAAAGGAAGTTTCACCTTAAAAACACAGCTTGAAAAAGGCGCAATGGGAGACGATCACTAATTCGATTTTAGATTTCGGATTTTGGATTGGAAAAAGATTTTATGATAAATGCACTTATTAGATTTTCAATTGCACAAAAATTGGTCGTCCTTTTGCTTGTCCTGATTATGGCGGCGGCGGGCGCGTATAGTTTGATAAATTTGCCGATTGATGCTGTGCCGGACGTAACAAATGTCCAAGTTCAAGTATTAACATCTGCGCCGAGTCTTGCGCCGCTGGAGATTGAACGGCAGATTACTTTTCCGGTTGAAGTCGCAATGTCGGGCATTCCGGGCGTTGAAGAAATTCGTTCGGTGTCGAAGTTCGGCATCTCGAATGTAACGATTGTTTTTGAAGAATCAACCGATATTTATTTTGCGAGACAGTTAATTCTCGAACGAATGGCGACAGCGCGGGAACAGATTCCGCCCGGTATCGGTTCGCCCGAAATGGGTCCGATTGCGACGGGCTTAGGCGAAATTTATCAATATGAAGTTCGCGCTGAACCGGGCAGTAATTACACCGCAACCGATTTGCGGACGATTCACGATTGGAACATTCGCCGTCAATTAATGGGCGTTCCGGGAGTCACGGAAGTCAATTCGCACGGCGGTTTCGGCAAGCAATACGAAGTTCGGCTTTCGCCCGAAAAACTGCAATCTTACGGTCTGAGTCTGAGCGATGTTCACGATGCCGTGATGAAAAATAACTCGACTGTCGGCGGCGGCTACATCGAAAAAGGTGCGGAACAATATCTTTTGCGCGGTGTCGGTTTGGTCGAAAAAATGGAGGACATCACCAATATTGTTGTCAAAACCGGCAAAGAAGGTGTGCCGATTTTTGTTAAAGATTTAGGCGAAATCGTTGAAGGTCAAAGCATCCGGCAAGGCGCGGTTTCAACCAACGGCGAAGGCGAAATCGTGTCGGGAATGGCGATTATGCTGAAAGGCGAAAATTCACGCACGGTTGCCGAACGAGTCAAAGCTAAAATTGAAGAAATCCGCAAAACTCTGCCAAAAGGCGTAACGATTGAGCCATTTTATGACCGCACGGCACTTGTGCAAAGGGCAATTTCAACAGTTGAGAAAAATCTGGTTGAAGGCGCATTACTGGTCATTTTCGTCTTGCTTCTGCTCTTGGGAAACTGGCGCGGTGCGTTGCTGGTTGCCACGATTATTCCGCTTTCGATGTTGTTTGCGGCGATTCTGATGCGGATTTTTAATGTATCAGGGAATTTGATGAGTTTGGGCGCGTTGGACTTTGGTTTGATCGTTGACGGCGCAGTCGTGATGGTTGAAAACGTCGTTCGTCGTCGTGCTGAAGCGCAACACGAAAAATCACGCGAACCGCCCG
>CALMEH010000084.1 GCA_937863115.1 uncultured Acidobacteriota bacterium | reverse complement strand
TGTCCGTTGGCGACGGCTTGCAAACAGTTGATAATGTCAATCGCCGCGCTGTCTTTGAGAACGTAGCCTTTCGCGCCCAAATCCATTGCTTTATTAAACATCGCTTCTTCCGAGTGCATTGTCAGAAAAACGATTTCGCAATTTATCTGTTTGCGGCGCAGTTCTTTGGCGACCGCAAAACCGCCCATTTTCGGCATATTCACGTCTGAAATAAAAATATCCGGCTGTTCACTTTCGATTAGTTCTAAAGCCGTTTCACCATCGCACGCTTCCGCCACAACGCTGAATTTCCTTTCATTTTCAATAATTTGTTTAAGTCCCGAACGAAAAATCGGGTGGTCATCGGCAATAACGATTTTTATTTCACTACTCATTTGATTTTGAAACTTTAATCTGCAAATTTACAATCGTTCCTTTACCTTCATTTGATCGAATTGCGTAATTTGCATCTAGCATTTTAGCGCGTTCGGCAATTCCGGTTAAGCCCAAACCACGTTTTTTCTCAGTTTTTTCGGCAACGATAAAACCTTTGCCGTTGTCTTCAATCGATAAATCAAGATGTCCATTATTTCTGCCGAGTTTGATTCTGACTTCCGAGGCACCGGAATGTTTCAGAATATTGTTCAAACTTTCCTGAACGATGCGGTAAAGATTGATTTCCGCTTCTTTTGAAAGTGTGTCGTCAACGTCTTCGATTTCACGCTTAAATTCAATTTCCGATGCTTCATCTGCCTGTTCAATCATCGTTTCGACCGCGGTTGTCAATCCTAGATGCTCAAGTTGAAATGGATGAAGATTGTGAGCGATTTGCCGAACTTCTTGAATCGAATCGGCGGCGGCTTCGGAGATTTCTTCCATTTGCTCGAGAATTTTATTCGGCTTGTCGTGCGAATTTAAACCCATTAATGCGCGGTTGCGAATGACAATCAAACTCTGCCCGATTGAATCGTGCAATTCGACTGCGATTCGCTGGCTTTCCTGCTCTTGATGTTCGATAAGTTTTTGTGTGAACTCCTCCCGCGCTTGATTGATTTTTTCAAGTTGTGAAAGCCGATAACCATAAATCAGACGAACTATCAGCGCGACAAACATTGCACACAACACAAAAAACCACCAAGTTTGATAAAACGACGGCAAAACGCGAACTTTCAAAGATTTTCCTTGTTCGTTCCAAACACCTTCGCCGTTGTCGGCAATGATTCGAAACGTATATTGCCCTGCCGGAATGTGAGGATAATAAGCCGTTCGGCGCGTTCCGGCTTCAACCCAATCAGCGTCCAATCCGTCTAGTTTATATTTGAAATTTACCTGTTGCGGACGATTCCAACTCAACGCACTAAATTTGATTTCAAGATTTTCTTGCCCCGGTTTCATCTCCAAATCCGCACCAACCGGCAAAATCTTATCATCAATCAAAACTTGTTCGAGCGTAACATTCGGAGGCTTTGCGCTCAAAGTGTTCGGTTCGACCACAACTACACCTTTGATTGTCGGAAACCAAAGTCGTCCGTCTCTCGCCTTCGCACCTGCCGGATTTGCGCCGTTGCATTCACGCGATAGCATTCCGTCCGCGCTTCCGTATGAAAACGAATTTATTGCAGTGCGTCGCCCGGCGGCAAAGTCTTCGAGTTCAATAATGTTTGCGCGATAAATCCCTTTGTTTCCGCTCATCCAAAGATTGCCGTTTCCGTCTTCCAAAATTTGAAATGCAAGATTGTCGTAAAGCCCGTTTTTGCTCGTGATTATCGAAAACTTACCGTGGCGAAACAGAAACAAACCGTCGCCGTGTGTTCCAACCCAGATATTTCCCCGGGTGTCTTCGTAAAACGATAAAATATGCTTTCCGAGAAAACCGTCGGTAGTTGAAAATGTCTTCAGCTTTCCGTCTTTGAAAAAACTCAAACCGTTGCGCGTTCCAATCCAAATCCCGCCGGATTTGTCTTCAAATAGTGCGTCAACATATTCATCAACCAAACCGTCTGCTTTATGAAAAACCGTTTCGCTCCCGTCTTTTCCAACACGCCGCAAACCTTCGTAAGCCGCCCCATACCAAATATTTCCGTTTCGGTCGTGCAAAATCGTTGCGGCGCGATTCTCAAAAACATTTTCGCGGACAATTTCAACTGTCGAATCGTTTTCTGTGAATTTCAGAACTTCGTTTCCGTTGTTTGAACCGAGCCAAAGATTTCCATCTCGGTCTTGACTGATGATGGTCACGCCCTTGAATTGTCTTCCGCGGGCATCGGTCATCACGGTAAATTTTCCGTCCTTAAATCTGGTCAAACCTTCGTCTGTTCCAATCCAAATCCCACCTGCCGAATCTGTAAAAACCGCGCTGACCATATCATCCGGCAAGCCGTCGGATTGATTAAAAGTGCTGAATTTCCCTGTCTTTAATTCAATCAAACCGCCACCACTCGTGCCGAGCCAGATGTTTCCTTCAACATCTGGATATACGGCTTGAACTACATCATTTATCAATCCTTTTTGACTTGAAACCGATTCAAACCGCCAATTTTTGAAGCGAAAAACTCCTTCCCCAGCTGTCCCAATCCAAATCGCACCTTCCGCATCTTGCGATATTTCCCAAATCTCCGACGGCTTAAATCCCTCTTGTTCATCAATAATGCTAAACTTCCCATCGTAGTATCGGCTCAAACCGCCTGACCCGCCAATCCAAAGATTTTTTTCACGATCAAGAAACAATGCTCTTACACTACTTCCGGCTAATCCGTCCTTTGTTGTGAAAACAGTAAGTGGGATTTCGGAATTTGTCTCGCCTTCTCGCTTTCTCGCTTTCTCACTTTCTAAAAGCACAAGTCCGTCGCTTGTGCCAATCCACAAATTCCCTTCTCCATCTTCGGCAATCGCGCCGATTCTATCATTTGGCAGACCGTTGGCTTTCGTGAAAGCGGTAAATGTTCCGTCGCGAAAATAATTCAAACCGCCGCCATCCGTGCCAATCCAAATGTTGCCAATGGAATCTTCAAATAAAGTTTTAATATGCGAATCGGACAAACCTTGTTCGACAGAATAATTCGTAAAATTCCCGTCCTTGAAACTCGTCAAACCGCCGCCGTGAGTTCCTATCCAAAGCGTTCCATCGCGGCTGACGAGCAATGCCTGAACATTATTGCTTTTAATTTCAGGCGTGTTTCCCGTATCGAATGCCGTAAATTGCACACCGTCGAAACGCACCACGCCTTCGGCAATCGCCAGCCAAAGATAACCGTCCGGCGTTTGCACAATTTTGCTGATTCCGTTCTGTGGCAAACCGTGTTGGTCTTGCCAAACGAATTGACGATACTTTCCGAAAATCTTTTCAGGTGTAATTATTTGGCTTGAATTTGAATTCGGTAAAAGAAAAATCAACAATTGAAGAAAACCACCTAACCTAAAAGCTTCGGACAAAATTTTCTTCAATCTAATGCCGGTTAAAGAAAGACAAATAACGTATATTTTTAACTTTCGTCTTTTATTGTTCGTCATTAAATCAGAAAAATTCATCATTGAATAAACCAAATTTACAATAGTAATTATGCAGATGAAATTTAACCTTTTTCAAAAATTTTCGCAAATCTACTAATTTTTCTTTTTTTACTTCCCTGCTCTTCTAATCTTCCAATCAGATGTGTTAGTATTCAAATTAAGCGGAAGAACTTTACTGCAAGGTTCGTTACCGAGCGACACAATAATTGAGCCAACATTTATTGATCGGGAGACTAATGCCGCAGTTCAGTGCAATCTTTCATCGTTAAAGATTTGCCGGAGAACTCGGCTCTGATGCTCAAAGGCAGAAGGTTTCCCACCTGTTGAGATACAGGTTCAATTTCTTCGTTTGATACGGCTATTGCGGTTTTCTTTCGCTAATCTTTTTTGAACCCGGACATCAAAAACAGTTTCGTTCGCATCTACTTTTTCAAGGAGATGCGCGATGAAACTATTTTTTTTGGCTTTTATTTCGATATTTTTTTTCTGTCAGATGGTTTTAGCTCAAAATAATTCGCCAAAAGGTTTTAATATTTATCAGCTTCCGAAAATCACTTCATACCGACTTTCAGAAATTAAACTGAAAAATCTGCAACCGAAAGGCACTCCGTTTATTGCCGAAAAAGAAATCCTGTATTATCAACAAGAAACTCACGAATTTCAGATAGATTATCTCGCCGCAGAACGATTGAAAAAATTACATAATAAAGGTTGTTGCCATTCCTTTGCGGTTTTCATCGGAAATGAAGCAATCTATGTCGGTTCATTTTGGAAAAGTAATCAATCGCAAAGTTTTGACGGCATGATTATTAACACATACAAATCCGTCGGCGATCCGCCTTATTATTCAAATACCGATTTTCCGATTTTAACTTTAGAACTCGGCTATCCGTCCGATTTGCGCTCCGATTCGCGCATTTTCAACGCTTTGGAAACTGCCGGATTGTTGTATAATGAGCTTGAATTAACCGTCAAATGCAAAAATATTGCCGCTACGGGCAAACGCCGTGCGAGTGCGATTTTTACTTTCGAAGTGGTCGCCGTCAATAAAGGCGAATTTGATAAAAAAGAGATAACACTCGAAATTTTCGACGGCAAATTATTGTCAGAACTCGGTGCCGAATTAAAATTTGGCGTGGGCGAAAATACTAAATTCAACGTAAATCAGGAAATCATTCTAAATTATTCAAAACAAGTCGGAATGACTGAACCAAAATTGCTTTTCAAGTCATTCAGAAAAAAATAGATTCGCTGTCTTGTCTGAATTGCCAAAAAATTTCTATCATAAAACCTGTGAATATTTTAATGATTGCGGACGTGGTTGCACGTCCGGGCAGACGCGCCGTTTTGGATCAGATTCAAGATTTACGAGAAAAATACAAAATTGACATCGCTACAATGAATGCCGAAAATGTTGCGGGCGGTTTTTCGATAACGCCTGCGATTGCCGATGAATTATTTTCAGCCGGAATTGATTTGATGACTTCGGGAAATCATATTTTCGACAAAGGCGAGATAATTCCCTACATCCGAAAAAAAGAAAAATTGCTTCGTCCCGCAAATTATCCGCCCGGAACGCCCGGCAAAGGTTTGTTAGTTGGCGAAATAAACGGTTTTCAGATTGCGGTTTTAAA
>CALMEH010000083.1 GCA_937863115.1 uncultured Acidobacteriota bacterium | reverse complement strand
TTATCAGAAGAGTGGCGTTTATGCCTTTTTTAGCAAAAAATGCAATTCCGGCTTTGAGTTTGTGCCGTCCGGCGCGGGCGTTTTTAGCACGGTTGACGCGGGCTTAGGCAAGAATAAATCGTCAAATTACAAAAATCTTACATTTTTGCTTGCTAAATTGCCGATTTTAGGTTACAAACGTCAAAGCAATCAAATCTTTTTTTAAGTTCGTTAATCAAAATTTTTAACCGCTTTGGAAGCGTAAAAGCCGAAGCACAAATATCGAAAAACAAATTCGTATCTTAAACAATACAAGCGTTTTATCGGCAATTGGTTGACGAATTTCTCAAAAAATTTCATCGAAAACTAACTTATCGAAAAGGAGAAAAAATAATGAAAGCGATTTCTATAAGAATTTCCAAAATTGCCACACAAAGTTTTTGGGCGGCGACGATGGTTCTTTTTTGCATTAGCGCGTCATTCGCGCAATCGCAGTCGAACGCGGCGGATTTGTCCGGCACGGTCGTTGACCAAGCGGGCGGAGTTGTTCCGGGCGCAACCGTTGTCGCCAAAGATGCGGCAACCGGCATTACACGCACCGTTACGACAAACGAATCAGGCGATTACAAGTTTATTAGCTTGCCGCCGAGCGAATATGTTATCACGGCGGAAGCCAACGGATTCAAAAAATCCGCTCTGCCGCCAATCAGATTAACGGTCGGACAAGCCGCCGATTTGACCATAACTTTAGAACCGGGTTCAAGCGCGGTCGTGGTTGATGTTCCAATCGGTTCGGTTGCACTTGTCGAAACCACAAGCACAACGGTTTCTAACACGATTAGCGAAGACCGCATTGACAATCTGCCGATTAATGAACGAAGCGCAACAGGTTTTGCGTTAACGCTTTCGACAGTCGGACGCGATAACGGTCGCCCGATTGGACCTGCACCGACATCCGGCATTAACGTCGGCGGTCAGCGCGGACGTTCGACGCAAGTCAATGTGGACGGCGCGGACTTTACCGATAACTCGATTAACGCGGCGCGAACCACCGTTTCGCAAGAAGCCGTGCAGGAATATCAAGTTTCGACAAATTCCTACACCGCCGAATTCGGACGTGCGACGGGCGGCGTAATCAATGTTGTTACCAAACGCGGGACGAACGATTACACGGGAAATGTTTTCGGATTTATCCGCGATAAAAGCATTCAGGCGCGAAACGCTTTTGCGCCGTTCAAATCTGCATTCACCCGAACGCAATTCGGCGGAACACTCGGCGGACCTTTGCCGTTTTTGAACTTCGGCGAAGGCGGTCCGGTTGCCACGAACGGCAAAGACCGCAATTTTTTCTTTGCTTCGTTTGAACGCCGTCAACGTAATGAATCGGGATTTTTCACGAGCGATGTTGTCGGAAATTTGACATCTTCGGCAACGATTCCGGTAATTGCGGGCGTTAATCCGATTGCCAGAACTTTTAATAATTTGACAGCGCAACAAGCCGCCGCGATCAACACACTTGTCGGCAGTGGCGTCGCGGCAAACATCTGCGCGGCGCGGGCTTACGCATTTTTCGCGTCGAGCGGCGGACAAACCGCTTTGACCGGAAGCAATCCGCTTTCCAGTCCAAATGATGGAAGTGTTTGTCCGGCATTTACGGCAATCGCTCCAGGAACAATCGGTCCGAGATTTTTGCTGACAGGCGCACCTGTTCCTTTTAATACGACCAATGCCAACGGAGATTTGATTGCGTTTCGTGCGCTGAATAACTTGCAGAGAGTTTTCCCCGTAACGGACAGAACGAATTATTTTTCGTTCCGCACTGACCACAATATTAATGAGCGAAATCAATTAAACTTGCGGTTTAGCTACAACACGAGCAATTTAACGGGTATTCAAGTCGAATCGCAAAACCAATCTTTGGGACAAAATGATTTTTCGCGCACAGGTATCACAACCATTAAAGATGGTTCGTTCACGCTTAATTTGACAACGACCGGCGGCACGAATCTGGTTAATGATTTCCGTTTCCAATTCGGCAAACGCATCACGACCTTCCGTTCGCAAAACGGCGATGCGGTAGCATTTAACATTTCCGGCACAGCGTTTATCGGGCGCGAACTTTTCTCGCCTGTCCGCCGCACGGAAAATCGTTTTCAAGTTGCCGATAATCTGACGTATGTTTTGGGCGACCACACATTTAAATTCGGCGCGGATATGAACTGGGTTGAAATTCCGACGGCACGTTTTGAATTAAATTTCGCCGGACTTTTCAATTTCGGTCCGACTGCCGCGACGAATCTTAACGCGGCGTTTGCCGGATTGCCCGATTTTACGCCGGTTCAATCTTACGGACTCGGTTTGCCGTCAATTTTTATTCAAGGTTTCGGCAATCCGATCAGCGAAATTAAAAACAGACCGTTTGCGCTTTTTGCTCAAGATACTTGGAAACTGACGAAAAGATTAACCATCAATTACGGTGTGCGTTATGACGTTGAATTTACAGAAACCATCGCTCCGGTTGCTTTCCGCGACCCGCTGACGGGCATTACGCTTTCGTCAAACGACATCTTGAACGCGCAAAACGCGCTTGGCGTTCAACAGGGAATTCCGCGTGATTACAATAACTTTGCACCGCGTTTCGGTTTTGCCTTCGACGTTTTCGGCACGGGCAAAACGGTTGTTCGCGGCGCACTCGGATTGTTCTACGATCACCCGCTTTTGGTGGTTGCATTCAACTCGGACATCGCCGATGCCGCGCAACAACAGCAATCGGTTTTGACGGCTGGAAGTCCTGCGCCGACGGCTTTGTTTAACGCCTCGCAAGTGTTTCAAGGCACGGTTTGCGGCGTGGACGGTTCGCTTCCGGCAATCTGCGGCGCGACGATTACGCCCGGCGTGGCGGCTTCGGCGCAATATCAATTCGGCAGACAACGCTTTAACGACCAATTCTTTACAGGTTTCGGCGCAGTTTTGCCGTTCACGCTTCCGATTGGTCAAGATTTCCAATATGCTTCGGCAACGCAAGCGAATCTGACGTTTGAACATCAGTTGAACAAAGATATGGCGTTGTCCGTCGGATACATTTTCGTCGGAGCGCATCATCTTCCGCGTCCGACCGATTTGAATTCGCCGAACACCGCGTTGCAAATTCAGAACTTCCAACGCTTTTTCGGCGGTGCGCTACCGACTTCGACACAAGCGGCAGTTGCATTTTCGATTGCGACAACCGCACCGGGAACACCAACCGGCGTTGGTTGCGCGGTAGTCATTCCGGGAATGGTCGCCCAATGTCCGGGCGGTCGCGTAGTTGCTCCGGCAATCGCCAATTTCTTCCGTCCGAACGCACCGAACTACTTTTTGGCGGCGGCACTTTCCGGCGGCAGCGTTACAAAAGCGGTTCTTGATGCACAAATCGCCGGAAGTTTGAGAACGCCGGGTGTGCTTTCGCCGTTCGGTTCGGTCAATGCTCAAGTTTCAGATGGTAATTCAAACTACAATGCTTTGAACATCGAATTAAAACGTCGTTATGCCAACAATTTTACATTCTTGGCAAGCTACACTTGGTCGCATTCGATTGACGATTCATCGGATTTGCAGACGTTGTTGATTCCGCAAGATGTCAATAATTTCCGCGCCGAAAAAGCCGATTCATTGTTTGACCAACGGCATCGTTTTGTTTTCAGCGGCGTG
>CALMEH010000082.1 GCA_937863115.1 uncultured Acidobacteriota bacterium | reverse complement strand
TACAAGATTAATTTTACGGACAGAGTATTCATAAAATAATTCTGTCCATTTACTTTAATAAGATTTGATTTGTAAAAAATTTACAGGTTCATTATCACCCCGAAAAATCAAAAGTCAAGAGTTATTTCTTGGCGAAAAGTGCTATTTTTTGGCGAAAAGGCTCATTTTTGTCCACTGAGTATTTTTGCTTGTTTTTCTTCGTGATAATTTCTGCGGTAAGCGGTTGGCGTTTTGCCGAATCTTTTTTTGAAGTCGCGTGTAAAATGGCTTTCATTCGGCATTCCGACTTGTCTGCTGATTTGACAGATTTGTTCGCGGTCTTTTTTGAGAAGTTCACACGCTTTTTTCAAACGTGCCTCGCGCAACCACGCAAGCGGCGACATTTTTTTAGATTCTTTAAATAATTTTATAAAATACGACTTTGATAATCCGGTCGTTTCCGTCATTTCTTCGATTGTCCAATTATGAGCGAGATTTTTGGATATTTGCTCACAGAGTTGGAAGATTCTGTCGTCCATTTTGTCAATTTTCTCCTAAGGTTATAATTGGAAGTTACGGTCGAGATTATAAGAAGTAAAATAAATTTTGTCAATATTTTTTCGTCAACTTGGTGTTTTTTTTTACACTTAACACTAATAAACATAACATTTACGACAAAACAGGAAAATTGTCTTGTTTCTGCTAAGTTGTCTTTTCGGGCAGGATTTTGATACATTTCTTGTTTATTTATCGAAACGATTTTTATCAAAAACATAACTATAATATGACAGCAAATTTTACGGAATATTTGAATAAATTCAGCGAGCAAGAATGGCTTGCGGCGGTGGAGAAACTTCTGCCGGAAATCCACGAAGTTGACCGCAATGCGATTCAGATTTGGTTTCGCTTTTATCCTTTGTCGTTGTTTCGTTTTTTGGAAACGGCGGAAAACCGCGAAGAAGCGATTCGCAAATTTGCGATTCAAGGCGATTTTGAATTGAAAAATCAGATTGATTCATCGCATAAATTCATCTTCGGGCATCGTTTTTGGAAGGAAACGAAAGCTGCGATCGTCGCTCACTCCGAATCGAAAACCAATGAAATCGGCGATTTGGCGGTGGAAGTTACCGAAATCGCTAAAGAAGTCGCAAAAACCGCAAAAACTAAAGAATGTTTGACTAAAGCGATTGTTCTCGCGGGTTTAATGACGCTTGTGCAAGTCGGTATTGAGGCTTTCAAAGCCGCAACAGGCGAAATTCTGATTGATGCGAAACAAGCAAAAAAATCCGCTAAAGAAATTATCGAAGAACGCGCCAAAGACGACTCGCAAGGAGTTTTCGGGTTTCTGAAAACGATTAATAAAAAATTCTCCGTCTGTTATGACGAGGCGGAATCTTACGCAAGTTTCAAAATAATCAACGAAGAAGAAATCGCCACCGCTTCGGGCAAAGATCAAACGAAAGATTGGAAAGCAATGGACGAACGCCGTTGGGAAGGCGTGATTCCGGGCGAATGCCGTTCGGCTTCGGGCGGAACTTGCTGGGTCGGCGTGCTTGGCGGTCAGGAAAAACTTTCGGAGGTTTCTCCGCGTGAACGTCGGCAAATGAAGGTTTTCGGCTACAATCAGACGGAAGACGAAAAACCGTTTATTCGTCTCGCGTGCCAAGCAAAAGCATACGGTAATGCAACGATTGTTATTCCGACGTGGAACGGCGTTTTCGGCAAAAAGATTTACGGCAATGTCGAACTTTTAGAACTCGAACCAGCAACGACTTCCGCCGTCAAATTGCGCGAAACAATCGCCGAAGCCGCCGGAAAGCCAAACAAATCTTAAACCTATTTCATCGGAGGACAGACATATTTGACTGTCCTCCGATTCCTGTAACATTTTAATACAGCCCTACAAATACACATCCTTCATAAAATCTTTCTAACTTCAATTATTTATAACTTTACAAGTTCGGGAACGGCATTTGCAATTATGCACTTCAACTATCCCCGCTGGTGCAAATTTTGATCAGAAACAGATTTTTATGACGAATACCGCAAAACAAATTTATCCATTACAGAATTTTATTCACGAAGAAAATTCTGTGATTTCGGCAGAAGTGTCCCGCTCATCAGAGTTTCTTTTTAATCGTGAATTAAGTTTGATCGAGTTTTTCCGACGGATTCTCGAAGAAGCCTTGAATAAAAACGCGCCGATTCTCGAAAAATTAAAATTTTTGGCGATTCTTTCCTCAAATCTGGACGAATTTTTCATGATTCGTGTTTCGAGTTTGAAGGAAAAATTTGTCGATAAACTTTCCCCTGACGGAATGACTCCGGCAGAACAGTTAACGGCGATAAGAGTGCGTTTAACTGAAATTATTGAAGCACAAATGGGTTGTTTGGGCGAAGAGATATTGCCTGAACTCGCGTCGCACGGCATTGTTCTCACAAATTACGATTTGCTCGAAACGAAAGAAAAAGAAAATCTCGATCAATATTTTCGGCGCAAAATTTACCCGCTTTTGACACCACAAGCGGTAGATCCTTCGCATCCGTTTCCATATATTTCGGGCGGCAGTTTAAATATCGGCTTGGTCGTTAAACCAAAAATCAAACGCCGTATCGAAAAGGCTTTCAAACAATTTCAGACGAGCGAGGAATTTTTCGTAAGAATTAAAATTCCGCCATTTGTGCCGCGTTTTATCGAGGTCGGAAACAAGTTTATTTTAGCCGAAGATCTAATTGCGGCAAATATGAAAATGCTCATTCCCGAAGCAAGCGCAGAAGCCTGTTTTGCGTTCCGGATCACGCGCGATGCGGACATCGGTTTGCGCGAAGAAGAAGCCGAAGATTTGCTCGAAATGATGGAGCAAAATTTGAAACAAAGACGTTTTGGCGATGTTGTCAGACTGGAAGTTTCCAGAAAAATGCCGCGTGAAATGGTCGAATATTTAACCGAGTCCCTCGAAATCGGAGCGGACGACGTTTATTCGATTGAAGGCGCATTGAATATCGGCGATTTTATGGAATTACACAAAATCAACCGTCCTGATCTGAAAGATGCGCCGCTGACAATTTCGCATCCTCCGATTTTAAGCGACGGTGAATCTACTTTCGATGTAATAAAAAAACAAGATATTCTGCTTCATCATCCATATAATTCCTATTCGATTATTACTGATTTTATTAGAGAAGCCGCACAGGACGATGACGTTTTGGCGATAAAAATGTGCCTTTACCGCATTGGTGCAGATTCGCCGATTGCGCCGCTTTTGATCGAGGCAAGCGAACGCGATAAGCAAGTAACGGTTTTGATCGAACTCAAAGCGAGGTTTGATGAAGTAAATAATATCGAATGGGCGAAGCGTTTTGAACGCTCCGGAGTTCACGTTGTTTACGGCATTTTGGGTTTGAAAACGCATTGTAAAACAACGCTCATCATTCGCCGCGAAAATGACGAATTACGCCGCTACGTTCATCTCGCGACGGGCAATTATAACCCGCAAACATCGGCTTTTTATACAGATTTGAGTTTGTTGACCGATGATGTGGAAACAGGTGCGGACGCAACTGAATTGTTCAATTTCTTAACTGCTTACTCACAGCCCGAAAGTTTCCGAAAACTGCTCGTCGCGCCCATAAATCTGCGTAAAAAAATGCTCGAATTAATTAAGCGGGAAACCGCAAACGCTCGAAAAGGACAATTTGCGCGAATTATTGCGAAGATGAATCGTCTGGCTGACGTGGAAATTATTCACGCACTCTACGAAGCCTCGCAAGCAGGCGTTCAGATTGATTTGATTGTGCGCGGAATCTGTATGCTCCGTCCCGGTGTAGAAAATTTATCGGAAAATATTCGTGTCCGAAGCATTGTCGGACGGCTTTTAGAACATAGCCGCGTTTATTATTTTGCAAACGGCGGCAACGAGGAAATTTATCTCGGAAGCTCTGATTGGATGCCGCGAAACCTCGACCGCCGCGTTGAAGTTTTGAAATCTGTCGAAGATTTCAAAATGAAACAATACTTAAAAGATGAATTTTTGACCGCTTATCTGTGCGACAATGCGAAAGCCCGTGAATTAAATGCCGACGGCAGTTATCAGAAAGTTCAAACAACTTCGGATGAAAAATCATTTAACAGTCAATTATCGTTTCAGGGAAAATCGAACGTGGTTGATTTTCATTTGAAACACTGATGTTTATTAGGCTATTTGAAAACTCGAAATAGTTTATGGCGAAAGGGATTTATCAATTGTCATTTTATATAGATCAAGTTTTTTTCAAAAAAAATAATTGATTTTGATAAATCTTGTCTCAGCTATTCCGAAAGTTATTAATCAAGGAGGGAAAATAAAATGTCTAAAACGGTAAAGCTTTTTATATTTTTAATGGTTACATTGCTCGCAATTCCGGCAATTCCGGCGCAGAAAAAATCTACGAAAAAATCTGTAAATGCAGTAATGTGGGAGCGCGTAAATATTCGCCAACGCGACCTGTTTTACGGTCCGGGCGGCAAAGCGATGATGCCTAATTTAAGGAAAATCACGTTTATTAAAGAGGAAAAAGGCGGACACAACAAAAAATATCGAATCAAAGACGGTTCAGGCAAAACTTGGGTTGCCAAACTCGGACGCGAAGCACAGTCCGAAACTGCCGCTGTGCGTCTTTTGTGGGCATTAGGATATAAAACCGAAATCAATTATCTTGTTCCGACGCTGACGATTCCGACCAAAGGAACTTTTCAAAACGTGCGGCTCGAAGCGCGTCCCGATAATATCGAACGGCTCGACGAATGGCAATGGAAAGACAACCCGTTCATCGGTTCAAAGGAACTTCAAGGGCTGAAAATTATGATGGTTTTCTTTAATAACTGGGACGTTCTTGATCTTCAGAACAAAGTAATACAGAACGGATCGCAACACCAATACATCATCAGCGATTTGGGCGCGACTTTCGGCAAGCTCGGCAATAACAATCTTTTTATGATTTATCGGCTTGGGCGAAAGACCAATAATCCCCAAAAGTATATGAATTCGAGTTTTATTGACGAAGTTGAAAACGGCGAAATTGACCTTGCTTACAAAGGTAAAAATCGTGATTTGTTTGAAAATATTTCCATCGAAGATGCGCGTTGGCTGTCGAATTTGCTTTCGCAATTAAGCGATAAACAAATCGAAGACGCATTTCGAGCGGCAAATTATTCGGGCGAAAATTTGGAGATGTTCAAACAAGGCGTAATAAATCGCATTGCTGAGCTGAAATTTGCTGCGCGTGGAGAGAAATTGGCGAAGAAATGATGAAAAGTTCGAAACTGATAAATATTGCCGTAGTCACGCTGGCTCTGATTTTGCTAATTACTGTAGTCGGATATTTCGCCGCGCCGCGGATTAGCGAGCCGCTTTCTGCTGATTCGGCAACGGTTACGAACAGCTCAATTTTGACTGAAATTTTCGGTATTCAGGAAAATGCGCCGAACGCCGATTCGCAAGTCAGCGTTTGGCAAATAGTTTTGCGTTTGATTTTGGCGGTGATTCTCTCAGCGATTCTCGCCTTTCGTCCGCGCAAGAATTTAAGACTTTTCGAGCGCAATCTTTATGTAGCGCAAACCCAAATTTTACTCGCAGTTGTCGCCGCCGCGTTGATGATGATCGTCGGCGATAATGCGGCGCGGGCGTTTGCGATCTTTGCGGCAGTTTCGCTTGTCAGATTTCGCACGAATATCCGTGATCCGAAGGAAGTTACGGTTTTGCTGGTTTGTCTTGCGCTCGGCTTGTCGGCGGGCATAGGGCGTTGGGAACTCGGCGCGGCGCTTTGCATTTTCGTATTAATCTTACTGCGGCTTTTGGAATATAAAGAACCTGACCAAGCTGTGCGTCCGATGGAATTAACCGTCAAAACTCGCAATCTGGATACGACACAAGCCGCGTTGCAAAAAATATTT
>CALMEH010000081.1 GCA_937863115.1 uncultured Acidobacteriota bacterium | reverse complement strand
CAATGCTTTTTATTTCCGCAATTTCAAAACTTACGCGCCGAAGATTTATAAATGCTTCAGGGGCAATTTTGCTAATGCTGATTTTCGGTGCTTTTGGGTTTTGGATTTTGGAAGAAATAACCCTGCTCGATAGCTTTTTTCTGGCAACTCAAACCGTTACCACCGTCGGCTACGGCGATGTGCCGATAAAAACACAAGGCGGAAAAGTTTTCAGCATAATTTTTATGTTGTCGGGCGCGGGAACTGTTCTTTATGCGCTAACGGTTTTGGCACAATCAATTATTCAATCTGAAATAATTGATGCTTTTGATGACCGGCGCAAAACAAAAGAGATGAAAAAACTGCAAAATCATTACATAGTTTGCGGCGCAGGTCGCGTCGGGCGGCGAATTATCCGCAATCTTCAAAAGGAAAATCTGCCTTTTGTGATTATAGAACGAGATGAAAAAAAGGTTGCTTCTTTTGCGGAGGAAAATCTGCCAATTTTGATTGCGGACGCAACCAACGAAGCGACATTGACGCAAGCCGGAGTCGAACGTGCCAAAGGTTTGGCAACTTGTTTGGCGGACGATGCCGCTAATGTCTATGTCGTTTTGACTGCACGCGGAATGAACGAAAAAATGCACATTGTCGCTCGCGCCGTTGAAGAACCGGCAGAACCGAAATTGATTCGCGCCGGAGCCAATCGCGTTGTCGCACCTACTATTATCGGTTCGCAATCAATGGCGCGTGCGCTTCTAAAACCTGCAATCGCAGACTTTATGGATTCAATAACGGCGGAAACTTTGGATTTGGTTTTTGAAGAAGTCGCTGTCAATTCACATTCGGCTCTTGCTAATAAAAAGTTATCAGAAACTAATTTGAGCAGCGAATTGAGTTTGATTGTAATCGCTATTCGCAGAAAAGACGGCGAACTTTATTTTCATCCGACGGGCGAAACAAAAATAAACGAAGGCGATTTATTAATTGTTGTGGGCAAAGCAGATTCGATGCAAAAATTAGTTGAAGAAAGCAAATGATTTTTTCAACGCAAAACCATAACGGCGCGAAAATTTTATTTTTCTTCATCTGTGTCTTAGCGTCTTTGGGGCTTTAGGTTAAAATCTTGTTATGAAAATTTTAGTAACTGGAGGAACTGGATTTCTTGGAACTCAAATTCGTAAATATTTTGAAGCCGACGATTTTTCGCGCAAATCGAATCTTGATGTTTTGAATTTGCAAGATGCTACAATCGTAGAAAATTATGATGTCGTGATTCATCTCGCTGCCGAATTGGACAAATCACCTGAAAATGCCGAAAGCGTTTTTTTGACTAATGTTGAAGGCACAGTCAATCTTTTGCGTTCGATGCGCGAAAATTCCGTATTTATTTTCGCTTCGACAAAGGACGTTTATGGCAGATTTGCTGATAATTACGCCGAAGTCGGGGAAGGTTGCCAAACTTTGTATTCAGGACAATCAGCCCTCGAATGGTCGAAATTAATTGCCGAACGCTACGTCGAATTTTACGCTCATCAGAACAAATTTCGTTCAGGTATCTTTCGTCTTTCCACAATTTACGCGCCAAATTCCGAAGGCAATACACCAAATTTCGTAACGCATTATGCCGAGGCAATAAATTTCGGGGAAAGATTGCAGCTTCCGGCAAATGGCAATCCGCGCCGCGATTTGCTGCACGTCAAAGACTTTGCCCGCGCTTGTGAAGCGTTCACAGATTCGGTAATTCGCCACGGACTTTACAATCTCGGCGGAGGACGCGAAAATGCGCTGACTTTGCGCGAACTGGTCGAAAAAATGGAGCAAGTTTCAAATCTTCAAGCCATAATTGACGAAGAAAATTTACTTCCCTCGCCCGTGCCGATGAATTATGTAACGGATTTGAGTTTAATCACGCAAGAACTCGATTGGTCGCCGGAAATCAGCTTGGAAGAAGGTTTGAAGGATTTGTTTTGAAAAATTTTATGTTCCGATACTTTTTTGGAAACGATTCAAATTAAACAACCTCAAGTAGTCAGAAGTTTTATCTTCGACAATTTTTTCCGCTAAGAGTTTTGCCGTTAATGGGGCAAGTAAAATTCCGTTGCGATAATGTCCCGTCGCAATGTAAAGATTTTCGATGCCCGAAATTTCCCCTAAAATCGGCAAAGCGTCATTACAAAAAGGACGAAAACTTGTCCACGTTTCCGAAATTTCAAGATTTGCCAAACTCGGCGCAATCTCAAAAGCCGTTTCGCGTAAATATTCGATTCCCGCTAAGGTAACTTGTTTATCAAAACCAACATCTTCAACAGTTGCTCCAATTAAAATCCGCCCATCGCGCCGCGGCACAAGATAACCGCGCGGACTGTAAATTACTCTTTCAAAAAGTTGTTTAGCTGTGTGAAACGAAATCATCTGTCCGCGAATCGGTCTAACTTTTGGCAAAACAAAGTTTTCAGTTTCAATCAACGAAGTCCACGCGCCCGCCGTCAAAACAACTTTTTCAGCATAAAATTTTTCAATTCCGGTGTCTGCGCCGATAATTTTGCAGTTTTCGATTATCAAACTTTTAATTTCCGTGTTTTCAAAAATTTCCATTTCGTTAAACTCCGCAAATTTATCTAAAGCGTGTATCAATTTACGATTTTCAACTTGCCAATCGTCAGGAAAAAATAAACTTTCGCGCACATCGGTAGAAACAAATGGTTCGAATCGCTTTGCATCGTTTGCCGAAAGCAAATCAACTTTCAATCCGGCATTTTTCTGCCTTTGATAACGCTGAACAATTTCCTCTGAATCAATTTCCGTCAACGCCAAATAGAGAGTTCCACTTTTATTTAATTCAATATCAACGCCCGTTTCGACAAATAATTCAGCCGCAAAATTTTCGTATAAATCGCGGCTTTCTGCACAAAATCTGAAAAAATCGTCCAATTTATCGGCTTCGGCTTGAGGTGCGAGCATTCCGGCGGCGGCATTTGAGGCTTCTGCGCCACACATTGAGTTTTTTTCT
>CALMEH010000080.1 GCA_937863115.1 uncultured Acidobacteriota bacterium | reverse complement strand
AGACAGAAGAAACAGTTGAAGAAACGGTGAACGAAGTAATTGAAACGGAAGAAACTTCAGCAGAAACCGTTGAAGCGTCGGAGGCTAATGCTGAAGAAAGCCTAGCGGCTGAAGCGGCGGACGCGACTGAAGAAAAGCCGAAAAAAGGCGGCAAAAAGAAAGAAACCAATTCGGAGGAAGAAACATCTATTGTTGATTCAGTTGTAGAAACGGTTTCGGCGGCAGTCGAAACGGTTGCCGAAGCAGTTTCGAGCGGTGTTGAAACTATCGTTTCGGCGGTAACGGGCGACACGAAAGAAACGAAAAAGAAATCGGGCAAACGAGCCGAACGTATCGGCATTGTTCAATCGGACAAAATGACGAAAACCGTAACCGTTCGCGTTGACCGCGTGGTCAAACATCCGGTTTATCGCAAATACGTCAAACGCCGCAAAAACTTTATGGCGCACGACGAAAAAGGTGCGGCAATCGGCGACAAAGTTCGCATTATCGAAACCCGCCCGATGTCGGCAAGAAAGCGTTGGCGTGTAGTTGAAATTATTCAGAAAGCGGAGAAATAGTAATTGGTAGTTAGTAATAGGTAATTAGTAAAAACTAATAGCCAATTACTTATTACCAATTGTGAACGGAGTGAACAGTTATGATTCAAATGCAAACCTCTTTAGCAGTTGCCGATAATTCAGGCGCGAAAAGAGTTGAAATGATTATGTCAATCGGCGGTTCGACGGGTAGAATTGCACGTCTTGGCGATAGAATTAAAGTTACCGTTAAAGAAGCCTCGCCGGATGGAACGGCGAAAAAGGGTAAGGTTTATAGCGCGGTTATCGTCAGAACACACAAAGAAGTTCGCCGCAAGGATGGAACTTATATTCGTTTTGACGAAAACGCCGCTGTTTTGATTAAAGATGACGGCACCCCGATTGGAACTCGTGTTTTCGGTCCGGTCGCCCGCGAATTGCGCGAAAAGAATTTTATGAAAATTGTCAGCCTTGCGCCGGAAGTTATTTAAGATAAAGTAAGTTATCAATTGCGAAAGGCAACTGATAAATGAGCAACTGACAACCGACAAACGATATGAAACAAGAAAAGAAACAAGCAACACGCGCGAAAATTAAACGCGGCGATCAGGTTGTTTTTATTGCGGGCAAAGAATATAACCGCTATGATTCAAACGGCAAACGCTCGCCCTTTCGTGGCAAAGTGATTGAGGTTGATGCGCGTAACGGCAAAGTTAAAGTCGAAGGCGCGATGATTGTCAAACGCCATAAAAAAGCTGTGCCGCAAATGAATATCGAAGGCGGAATCCGCGAACAAGAAGCGTGGGTAAGCATTTCAAATGTCGCACACGTTGACCCCGAAACGGGCAAACCGACGCGCATTCGTTATGAAATCAAAGACGGCGTAAAAACGCGAGTAGCGAAAAGCGGAAAAGCAATTCCCGAACCGCCGATCACGAAAAGCCGTAAAACGGTGGAAGAAGAGTAAAGTTTGAGGTTTGGAAACAGCGATAATCTGAAATTTAAGATTCAAACTGAGACCCAAACGAGAAACGAGGAGAACTCAAACAAGATGGCTAGACTTAAAGAAAAGTATAAAAACGAAATTGCTCCGGCACTCGCTAAAGAATTCGGGATTGAAAATCCGATGGCGATTCCGCGCATTGAAAAAATTGTCGTCAATATGGGAATGGGCGAAGCAATTGCCAATTCCAAAATTCTCGACACGGCGGTTGAAGAATTGAAAGCGGTTACGGGACAAAAACCCGTTATCACGAAAGCGAAAAAATCAATTGCGGCTTTCAAATTGCGCGAAGGAATGAACATCGGCACGATGGTAACACTGCGCGGTGATAGAATGTATGAATTTCTTGATCGCTTGATTTCAGTAGCTTTGCCGCGTGTGCGCGACTTTCGCGGAATTTCGGCAAAGGCTTTCGACGGACGCGGAAATTATACGCTCGGCATTCGTGAGCAACTTATTTTCCCTGAAATTGATTTTAATAAAGTTGATAAAACACGCGGAATGAATATTTCGATTGTTACGACGGCACGCAACGATGAACAATCCCGTGCGCTTTTGAAAGCGATGGGAATGCCGTTTCGGCAATAATTCAAAATTTAGGATTTAGGATTTAAAGTTAAAAATCCTAAATCCTAAATCCTAAATTTAATATGGCAAAGATTAGTAAAGTAGTTAAAAACGAAAAACGCAAAAAGACGGTCGCAAATTATGCAGAACGTCGGGCGGGATTGAAGAAAATTATCAACAATCCGGCTTCGAGCATCGAACAGGTTGATGAAGCGGTAATGAAATTGCAAAAACTGCCGCGAAATGCCAGCCCCGTTCGTGTTCGTAACCGCTGTTCGCAAACAGGTCGTCCGCGCGGATTTCTGCGTAAATTCGGCATCTCTCGCATTGCTTTAAGAGAATTAGCTCTGGAAGGACAAATTCCGGGCGTAACAAAATCTAGTTGGTAAAGTAATTTTCGATTTGTAATTTATTTGAATTCAATCGCAAATCGAAAATAAAAGACGGAGTAAAATAGAATGACAGATCCAATAGCCGATATGCTGACACGAATTCGCAATGCGATAAGAGCGAATCATACTCGTGTAGATATTCCGGGTTCAAAACTGAAAATGGAAGTGGCGCGAATCTTGAAAGAAGAAGGCTACATCAACAATTTCGTCACCAAAGGCGAAGGTGTAAAATATATGATTCGCATCTTTTTGCGTTATGACGCGAAAGGTGTTTCTTCAATCACACATTTGTCGCGCGTTTCGCGTCCCGGACGGCGCGTGTATGTTCACGCTGCCGGTATTCCGCGTGTTCTCGGCGGTTACGGCATAAATATTGTTTCGACATCAAAAGGTTTGATGA
>CALMEH010000079.1 GCA_937863115.1 uncultured Acidobacteriota bacterium | reverse complement strand
TGATGGCAAACTCATTAACCGCTTTTCCGCTAATTCTCTGGACAATCTCAGCAAGCACAATAAAACCGATGTCCGAATAAACAAATTTTGTTCCGGGCGAATTGCGGAGTTTTTCTTTCTTTAACGCCGCTAACATTCCTTCGCGTCCCGTCCATTTTTCGCGCAGGTCGAAATCGGGTTGATAGCCGGAAACGTGCGTTAATAATTGCAGAATCGTAACTTTTTTGGCATTTTCGTCTTCGATTTCGGGAATAAATTTGCCGATTGTGTCGTTCAAACGAAGTTGTCCGCGTTCGACTAAAATCATAATCGAAGTCGCCGTCGCAATCGGTTTGGTCAAACTTGCGACATCAAAAATCGTGTCAATCGTCATTTTCTCGACATTCGGCACAAGCGCACGATTGCCGAACGCTTTGCGATAGACGATTTTCCCTTTATGCCCGACAACCACAACCGCGCCCGGCAATTTTTTATCGGCAATGTCTTTTTCAACCAGCGCATCAATCCGATTCAGCTTTTCCGCCGACATTCCAATCGTATTTGGAAGCGCAACGGGCAAACCTTGAGCCTGTGCAAACGAATAAAAAATTAACGCAAAGACGCAAAGACGCAAAGGCGCATAGATTTTCAGAAAAACTTTTGCATACAAATTAAATAAAACCTTTGCGTCTTTGCGCCTTTGCGTCTTTGCGTTAAAAAAAATCTTGTTCATTTTCTTGCCTTAAATTCCTTTTCTCTTTCCTTAAAACTTTCCTCGCAAAAGCGCACAAATTCTTTCGCAATCGGCGAATGATAGCCGCCTCTTAACCTTGCCAAACCCAAATCCCATTTGATTTCCGCGCCTTCGATGAGCCACGATGTCAATCTGCCTTCCGAAACTTCCTTGCCGATGGTTTTCGCTCCGGCTGTGCCGACTCCCATTCCGTTTTCGACCATTTGATTGATGGTTTCTTGACGCGAAAGTTCCATGACGATTTCCGGCGCAAAATTCCCTGCCGCAAAAAACTCGTCAATCAAACGCCGCGTGTTGCCCCCTTTTTCGCCCAAAATCAAAGGCTCGCCCGCGAGTGCCGCCGCGCTAATAAATTTTTTATCCGCTAAATGGTGATTCGGATGCCCGATAGCTACAATTTCATCGCTGAAAAGCAAATCCGTTGCGATATGCGTGTTGTCCACAGGCAAAGAAACAAATGCAATATCAATCTCGCCGTGCAGAATTTTTTCGACCAAAGAATGGCTCGTGCCGGATGAAACTGAAATCTGCGCGTTCGGAAATCGTTCCTTCAAATTCTGCAAAATCGTGGGCAGTTGCTGAGTCGCAAACATTGCCGAAGCCGAACCGATTCGCAAACGCCCATATTCCGCACCTGCGATTTCAGCGATTTCTTCAATCGCTGCATCGTGTTCGCGCAAAATTTTTCGTGCGCGTTCGAGCAGATGTTCGCCGGCTTCCGTGAGAATCACACGGCGCGGCGTGCGTATGAATAGCGGCAAACCGACTTCATCTTCAAGTTGTCGAATCTGCATCGAAATCGCTGCTTGCGTTACATTTACAAGCCGCGCTCCGGCAGTAAAAGTTTTCGCTTCGGCAATCGCTAAAAAGGCTTTTAATTGTCTGATTTCCATAACTTTGAGTGAAAAACTAAAAGTGAAAAGTGGAAAGTGAAAGATATATTTTTCACTTTTAGTTTTTCACTTATCACTAAATATTATCGCACTTATAAAATCTTTTAGTTTTGATTATATGTCAAGCATCGGTCAAAATATTTTTGGTTGGTTATGCTTAACAGAAATTAGTTTGCGAAAAAATGGACGGCTTAAAATGTCCGACACGCTTTAGCTTGTCGAATTATTGCTTCCTTCAACAAGCTAAAGCGTGTTGGACAATTAAAACAATTCTTTCGCAAACCAATTTCTTTTGGGTATAGTTATTTGTTGTTTTTCTTCCTTTGCAAATAACCACTATCAAACGGATGACAAAATTTTCTCATAATTTATATTTGGGCGCAGACGGCGGCGGAACGAAAACGCACATTGTTTTAATTGATGAGCGAAAAAATCTTGTCGGCGAAGGTTTTTCGGGCGCGTCAAATCCGTTGCGCGTCGGGCTTGAAACTGCCGTTTCAAATATTATTCAGGCAATCAACCAAGCCTGCGATAAAGCCCAAATCAGCCGCGGCGATATAGTTTCGGCAGTTTTAGGACTTGCCGGAGTTCGGCGCGATGATTTGAAACGCGGTGTGCGCGATCGGTTTGTAAATCTCACGCATATTCGCAAAACCGAAGTCGTAACCGACGCAGAAATCGCACTTTACGGCACGACTTTGGGCAAAGCCGGAGTCGTGATAATTGCCGGAACAGGCTCAATTTGCTACGGCAAGGACGCAAATGGACACACCGAAACCGCCGGAGGTTGGGGACCGATTGCCGGCGACGAAGGCGGTGGCGCAGGCATCGCCAAACGCGCTTTGCAAGCAATCGCCAAAGCAACAGACGGGCGCGGGAAATCGACAAAACTCAGCGAAGCCGGAATGGAATATTTCCGTTCTTCAACGCCGCAAGATTTGCTGATTGCGATTTATTCGCCAAACATTGACAACGCCCGCATCGCCGGATTTGCGCGTTATGTTGTTGAAACCGCGCAAGCCGGAGATGAAATAGCGCAAGAAATCTTAAAGGAAGCCGGTTTTGAACTTGGACTTGCTGCCTTTGCCGTGTTAAAAAAGTTAAAGTTACAAAATCGGAAAGTCCCAATCGGACAAGTCGGAAGCATTTTCAAAGCCGGAAATCTTCTGACCGATTCGCTTATGAAAACGGTGCATAAGCTCGCACCGAAAGCATTTTTGGCTAATCCGAAACTTTCGCCCGCAAACGCGGCGGCGGTGATGGCTTTTGAGAATTTTAGAAAAGGAGAAAAATGATGAAAAAAATATTTATCGCACTTTCGTTTATCGCTTTTGTTTTTTGCAGTGTTCAAGAAATTTCCGCGCAAACAGTTAATCAAACAACGCGCGATGTTGTCATAACTGAAACTCCGCAACCCGGTTATACAGACGCGGCGCGTGAAAATTCAATTGAAGGAACAATCACCGCCCGCGTTACTTTTAAGGCAGACGGAACTATCGGGAAAATTTTTCTAGTAAATCGTCTGCCACACGGATTAAATCAAAAAGCTATTGAAGCCGCAAGGAAAATAAAATTTTTCCCCGCAATAAAAAATAATGTCCCGATTACCGTTATTCGAAAAGTTGAATATAATTTCAAACTACAAATCCGCAAAGGAATTGGAGACGGAAGCGGCTTTGGAGATGGTATGGGAAGCGGAAGAGGAAGTGGAAAAGGAAGTGGAACAGGAAGTGGAACAGGAAGCGGTGATGGTAACGGCATTGGCTTAGGTGATGATTCAGACGATGAAGATAAACCGCAAATAATTATAAAGCCAAAACCAACCAATGTAACCAAAAGTTTAAATATCCTTTCAAAGCCACGCGCCAATTATACTGATGAGGCGCGTCAGAATAATGTTCAAGGAACGGTTACATTGCGCGTAACTTTCAATGCAAACGGGACAATCGGAGAAGTTACGCCGATTAGCACTTTGCCATATGGCTTAACTGAGCAAGCTATTTCTGCGGCAAAACGAATGACATTTCAACCTGCGATGAAAAATGGTGTTCCATATACAGTTACAAAACAAGTTCCCTATACTTTTACGATTTATTAGAATCCGTTTTGTTATAATGCTTCTTTTCAGAAATGAGACTCAACAAAGACGCGCCCAAGTTTTTTCGGCAAAACCGAGACTTTCGCCCCCAAATGCGTCGGCGGTGATGGCTTTTGAGAATTTTAAGAATGGAGTAAAAAAATGAAAAAGACCTTCATAACAATTTTATTACTTACAATCTTTTCGATTTCTGTTTGCGCCCAAACTGTTCAAATTATCGGAAATGATTGGAAAATAAACGCACCTTCAGAAGAAATATTTTCAGTAGAATCACCTAATCTACTTAATTTTTATGGACATAAAAAAGATACAAATGAAGGTGTTTACGACACAAAAGCAAACACGACTTATTTTTTCGTGGTTACATTTGAATTGAAAAACACGAGAGATTATAAAATCGCTTTAGATTTTATAAATAGTTTTAAACAAAAAAGTAAAACAGGAAAGGTTGGAGAATTTGATTCTGAAAAAGTCGGATTTGCCGACAATGACGGCTTTTATCACAATGTTTTGATTTTACGCAACAATACGCGAATTTATATTTTTCAAACTGTAAGTCAAACCCCGACAAATCCTGCGGTTGAACGATTTTTCTGCAGTATAAAAATGAATGATACTGAATTGAACGAAACCGCGTCACTAACCTTAGAAGATCAAATTGCCCCAACTCAAAATCAACAAATCAAACAGAATAATTCCACTGTTACAGATAATCCTTCCAGCGGAATAGGTTCGGGAAATAAACCGACAACCACGCCGACTCCGACACAAAATAATGGAATCACCCAACCTTTAAAATTAACAATGATTCCAAAACCTTCTTACACTGATCTCGCCCGATTTTATAATCTTCAAGGCACGGTGCTTTTGCGAGTTACATTTCTTTCAAACGGAATTATCGGCTCGATTACACCCGTTAATAAATTGCCTTTCGGCTTAACAACTCAAGCTATAAAAGCCGCAAAGCAAGTAAGATTTGAACCGGCAATGCGAAATGGCGTTGCTTATTCTGTTACAAAACCAGTTCAATATGCTTTCTCAATTTATTAAATGCTTCCTATAACCGAACAAGAAAACGAAAATACGCGAAATATTGATAAAGTTTCGACGCTCGAAGCCGTGCATTTAATTAACGACGAAGATAAAAAAGTTGCGTTGGCGATTGAAAAGGTTTTGCCGGAAATTGCGGCGGCGATTGATAAAATTGTTGACAGATTGAAACTCGGCGGACGGCTTTTTTACGTTGGAACAGGCACAAGCGGACGGCTCGGCGTGTTGGACGCGAGCGAGATTCCCCCGACTTTCGGCGTGTCTTACGAATTAATTTGCGGCATCATCGCGGGCGGTTACGATGCGCTTTACAAAGCGGTCGAAGCCAGCGAAGACAACCGCGAACAAGGCGCAGAAGATTTGAAATTGCGCGGTGTTTCCGAAAAAGATTCGGTCGTCGGCATTGCCGCTTCGGGCAGAACGCCTTACACGATTGGCGCGTTGGATTTTGCACGCGAAATCGGATGTTTTACGGCTTGCATAACTTGCGTTCCCGATTCGGAAATCACTAAATCCCCCGAAATTCCGATTGTCGTCGTCGTCGGCGCAGAAGCAATCACCGGCTCATCGAGAATGAAAGCCGGAACCGCGCAAAAAATGATTTTAAATATGATTTCGACAACCGCTATGATTTGTCTCGGCTACGTCAAAGGCAATCGGATGACCAACGTAAAATCGTCGAACATCAAATTAAAAGAACGAAGTCTGCGGATTTTGATGGCGGAAACAAATTTAAACGAATCGGAAGCGCAAATTCTAATGAAACAGGCAAACCAAGATTTGCGCGTGGCGATTGTGATGCAAAAAGCAAATGTTTCGCTACATTTAGCTGAAAAATCCCTAACTGAAAATAATTTTGTGATTGAAACAGCTATTCTAACTCTCAAAACATCAAACAAATAAATTGAGATGAGTCTAATAATTTTTGGTTTCGCTCTTGGGCGAGGATTAACCCTTTAGAAATTTTCAAAAATATTATTAGCTGATTTTTAAAGTTTGCGACTTTATTTTATAATTTCATCAAACTTTTATCGTGAAAAATCGGCGAACAAAATACATTTCCAGATCATTTTTAATATGCTTATTTTGGTTATTTTCGGCAAATCATTTCATTTTTGCCGAGCGTTTGCCTTTGAAATTTTTTACGACTACTGATGGATTGGCAAATGACTCCGTCAATAAAATTGTTAACGATTCTCACGGTTTTTTGTGGTTTTGCACGGGCGAAGGTTTGTCACGTTTTGACGGTTACAAATTCAAAAATTACACACAAGTTGAAGGTTTGCCACATCGAAATATTAATGACTTGCTCGAAACCGACAATGGCGATTATTTGATTGCTACCTCAGGCGGTTTAGCAGTTTTTAATCCATTAGGCAAGGCTTTTAAGTGGAATATTATCGCTGGAAAATTAGAACAAACTACCGAAGAACCGCCGCTTTTCAGAACTTTTCGCACACCTGATTCGGAAAAAGACAACAAAATTTCAAAAAGCGTAAATTCTTTGGCGCAAAACGGTGCGGGAAATATTTTTGCTGGAACGAATCACGGTTTATTCCGTATTTTCAAAACGAATAACGATTGGCAATTCGAGGATATTGAAAACATCGAATTGAAAGACATCAATTCGCTTTTCACGGATTCGCGCAAAGATGTTTGGATTGCCACGCCGAATGCTGTTTTTCTGATGCCAAAAACGGGCGAAATTCGCAAAATCACCGAAACGGGCGGCAACCGGATTTTTGAAACCCAAGATGGAAAGATTTGGATAGACAGTGGCGGAAATGACATCGGAATTCGCGTTTTTGAGCGGCAAAATGAAATTGATTTTAGGCAAATTGCGCTTTATACAAGCAAAGACGGCTTGCCAAAAAGCGGTTTTTCAAATGTAGTTGCCCAAACTGCCAGCGGCAGAGTTTTTGTTTCCTCGGATGGCAACCTTTGCGAGTTTTTGTTGAACGGCGAACCAAAATTTCGTATTTTTGAAGATAAACTCGGCACAGCCGAAACTGACAATAGCGGCAACATCTGGTTCACCACAGCGGGCAAAGGTGCAGCGCGTTTTTCGCCGAACAGTTTCGAGATTTTCGATGAACGAGACGGCATTCCGAAAGAATTGATAACTTCGATTTTCGGCAATAAAAACGGCGAAATTTTTCTCACTGTCGGTAAGCGAAATCTGATTCGTGCAGCAAACGGAAAATTCGAAAGTTTGATTCCTTTTCAATCCGCCGGAAGAAATTGGATTGATATTTTTCTCGATTTACAATCGCAAGACGGCGAATTTTGGATTCCGACCATTAAAGGCTTATTACGTTTTCCGAAACTCAATAATTTCAGCGATCTGGAAACAACAAAACCGACAAAAATCTACACAAAAAACGACGGATTATTTTCAAACGAAGTTTTCAATTTGTTTGAAGATTCGCGCGGCGATATTTGGATTAACGCACCGACACCGAAAAATTCGCTTTCGCGTTGGGAAAAATCAACCGAAAAAATCTACAGCTATACGGTTGAAGATGGTTTGCCGATGGAAAGCGGCGCAACTGCTTTTGGCGAAGACGCGGCGGGAAATGTTTGGATAAATTTTTATTTCGGTCAAATCGTGCGTTACAAAGACGGCAAATTTCGTTCGTTGACAGACGAAAATCTTTTGCCGACTAGCACAATCACAAAAATGATTTCTGACAAACAAGGTCGTTTTTGGCTTGCCACCGGAAGCCGTGGACTTATTCGGGTTGATAATCCGAATGACGAAATGCCGTCTTTTAATAATTTTTCAACCGCTGACGGACTTTCGAGCAATCTTGCTTTGTGTTTAACCTCTGACAAATTCGGCAAAATCTACGTTGGCACGGGACGCGGCATCAATCGTATCGAACCGGAAAATTTCATCGTTAAAATTTACACGCAAAACGACGGTTTGCCCGGAAATACAATTTCGCAATGTTACACTGATGCAAACGGGAATCTATGGTTTTCGTCAAATAATTCGCTGATAAAATACGTTCCAAGAAACAACGACAAACAGCTAAAACCGGCAATTTTGATAAATGGAATCAACATCAACGGCAAGCCGCGAACCGTCTCTGAACTCGGTTCAAAGGAAGTGAACAATCTCAAATTCGAACCGGACGAAAAACAAATACGTATTGATTTTTTTGCAATTTCGCAGAAACCCGGCGAAAATTTGAAATATCAATATAAGCTCGGCGAACAAGATTGGAGCGCGATGCAAGAACAGCAAAGTGTTGATTTTAATTTGTCTGCCGGAACCTATATTTTCGCCGTCCGCGCCGTCAATTCCGAAGGCATATCAAGCGAAAATCCCGCAATTGTTTCATTCACAATTCAACCGCCGATTTTTAAACGTTGGTGGTTTTTGGTGTTAAGTTCGTTGTTTGTTTTCACAATTTTATACATCTTATACCGTCGTCGGACAGATAATTTAAAACGTATCAACGCGGCTTTGACCGAAGCGAAAATTGCCGAAGAAAATTTGCGAAAATCGCGCGAGGAACGGCTTGCCGAATTACAAAGAGTTCGGACAAGAATCGCTAACGATTTACACGACGACATCGGTTCGTCTTTGACGCAAATTACTGTGTATAGCGAACTTGCCCGCCAGCGCGAACGCGAAAAAGGCGCGGCAGGCGAGCCGCTCGATATGATTTCAAATGTTGCAAATGAACTTGTTGACACAATGAGCGACATCGTTTGGGCAATCAATCCGAAAAAAGACCATTTGCAAGATTTAACCCAAAGAATGCGAAGATTTGCGGCAAATGTTTTGACAGCGAAAGACATCGAAATGACTTTTCGTGCGCCCGATTCTAAGGTAGAAATTCCGCTTGGTGCGAACATCAGACGCGAAGTTTTTTTGATTTTTAAGGAAACTGTTAATAATATTGTCAAACACTCAGAAGCGACCGAAGCCGAAATATATTTTTCGATTTCTGACAACTTTCTCACCATAAATTTCCACGACAATGGCAAAGGGTTTGACCAAACAGGAAAACATAACGGGAATGATTGGAAAAAATACCGCGGCGGAAACGGTTTGAATAATATGCAAAGACGCGCCGCAGAATTGGGTGGAAGTTATGAAATTAATTCAGAAATCGGCAACGGAACAAATGTAGTTTTGAAAATTCCTTTAGAACAAAAAGAAAATATTATCCAATGATAGACACGGATAAAATTAATATTTAATTATCTTTGGGTGAATAAAACTTTGCTACCCAAACGGGTGATTTTTTCTTGAAATAAATTCGTAAAATCTAAAGCGTAGAATTAGAAAAACGCTATGTTTGATTCTTTGTTATTAAAAAATATGACTCCGACAACGACGATAAAAACCGCCATTATCGAGGACGAAGACAACATCCGCGAAGGACTTGCGTCGCTTATCAGTTTTACGCCCGGTTTCAAATGCACTGGCAGCTTCGCTTCGATGGAGGAAGCTCTGCATCGGCTACCGCGAAATGTTCCTGATGTTGTTTTGTCGGACATCGGACTTCCGGGAATGGACGGCATTCAAGGCATAAAAATTTTGAAAGAACGCTTTCCGAAACTGCTGATTTTGATGATTACCGTTTATGACGACGACGACCGAATTTTTGATGCATTGTGCGCGGGTGCAAACGGTTATTTACTTAAAAGAACGCCGCCGATGCGCCTTCTCGAAAGTTTGCGCGATGCAGTTGACGGCGGTTCGCCGATGTCGCCTGAAGTCGCTTCAAAAGTCATCAAACTTTTTCGTCAATTTTGTCCGCCCCAACGAGCCGGTTATAATTTAACGCCGCAC
>CALMEH010000078.1 GCA_937863115.1 uncultured Acidobacteriota bacterium | reverse complement strand
ACAACTTAAAGGCACGGAAGAATCGGGCTTTGATATTGCAAGTTCCCTGCGCGATATTGTTTTGTCGCTCGTGCCATCGAAGGAAATGACACGTTTGGCGGAAAACGCCGACGCACGCAATCGCGCCCTCGAAAATCGCAAAAAAACGACGGTTGTTTCAAAAGTCATCGAAAATCCGGTAACAGTTAAACTTTTGGAGATTGACCAAAAAATCACGGCGAAAAATTACACGCAAGCCGATGCGGAACTCAAAAAGATGCTCGTCGAATATCCGACCGAATCGCCGCGAATTTATTACGCGCTCGGACGGCTTTCGAGCCTTTCCGCCGAAAATCTGCCGAAGGAAGAAGAAGAAAAACGCAATCAAAAACTGCTCGAAGCAAAAGCGGCTTACACGAATGTTCTCCGCAGCGCGACAGAAAATACCGATCCGGCTTTGATTTCGTTGGCGTATATGAATCTGGGCAGAATTTACGAATTTTACGACCAAACCGAATACGCGCTGAAAATTTACGATAAAGTCATCGAAATCGGCGACGTTTCCGGCGGCGCATTTAATGAAGCAATGGAAGCCAAAGCGCGTCTGTCAAAGAAATAGAAAAATGAACCACGAAAAAACACAAAATAACACTAATTTTATGCAGAACTCAATCGGCTTACTTCGTGCAATTTCGTGTTGCTTCGTGGTTTTGTTTTTGCTTTGTTCTTCAAATGCTTTCGGGCAAAGAATCATTACGAATCCGACCCAGGAAGATCCGTTTTTTATTCCGAATGTTACGGTAATTCCCGATAAAGAATGGAGCGTGATGATTGATTTTCTGAAAAAGGAAAATTGGGACAGCGCGGCATTTTACTCTTCGGGTTTGATGCGGCGTTTGAAAAACGACAACGACAAAAAGCAAATCGCCCAGCTTCGTTATTTGTATCTTTTTTCGCTTGCCGGAAAGATTATGAAATATCACGAAACGGGTAAAACTGCCGAAAAAGAAAACGCTTGGACCGAAATGGACAAAGCGGTTACTGAATTTACCGGCAAAGAATTTATTTTGCCCGCCCGCGAATATCGAAGCATCTGCGACAAAAATCTGAATTTCATCTGTCCCGTTTTAGGAAATGATAAAGCATTCCGCACTGCCGCAACCAACAAAGAAGCAACGACAATTCATTCATTCGATTACGTCGTTTTCGATAAAACCGTAGATTTAAAGCAATTCGCCGATAAACAAATTTTCTTGGGCGGAACGCTCAAACGAGTCGAATTCAACGAAGATTTAAGCGAACCTTGGGTGATGTATTTGATTTTTGAAAAAGGCTTCGTGCGCGTAGTTGTCGAGGAATAAAACACAGAAGTCAGAAGACAGAAGTCGGAATGTTCGTTCTTGAATAATATCTTCTATCTTCTGACTTCTGTCTTCTCTAATAATCACAAACATCCGCCGCCATTTCACGCGGTTTGAGGTTGTTGCTCATAATAATTCGGGCACAACCATTCCAACGCAAAATCACGTCGTCATTTCCTGCCGGACGAACCGCTTCGGCTTTTGCAAACCAATCCATCGCTTGCACGAAAAAATCATACGCAGCGTTTTCCGAGCCGGGCATTTTTTTGTTCAAAGACGCTTTGGCACGGCGTTCATAGACGATGCCGGTGTAATAAGCGCGTTCGTAATCGTCCGAAATTTGCGTCAAATAATCTTTAATTTGCGAATCGCCAATGGCGTAATCTTTGCCGAATCTATCGCTCATTGCCAAGACAATCGTAATTATCGCATCTTGATTGTCCGCATCAACTTGCAAAATATCCAAACAAATACTCTGCGCCGCGCCCGGTTCGTTTAACAAACGATAATGTTTTGCGCGTTCCAAAGCCGCCGGAATTGCTTCCTTGTGTAAAGTTTTTAATTCAAACATATATTTAGGTGTCAGGTGTTAGATATTAGGGATTAGAAATAAAAAGCTATCACCTAATCCCTAACACCTAACACCTGAAGTTATTTCTTCCGAAACAAGTTCAAAAATTTCGTAATCGGGTCATAAAATTCGTCAACAACACGCTCTTTCAAAGGAATAATCGCGTTGTCGGTGATTTTGATTTCTTCGGGACAAACTTTCGTGCAGCATTTTGTAATGTTGCAGTAACCGATATTTGATTCGTCCTTCAAATCTTTCAAACGATTTTCGGTATCGAGCGGATTCATCTCCAAATTCGCCGTATAAACCAGAAATCTCGGTCCGATAAATTCCTCGTGTTTATGATGATCGCGCAAAACGTGGCAAACGTCTTGACACAAAAAACATTCGATACATTTGCGAAATTCCTGCACGCGGTCAATGTCCGTCTGCTGCATTCGCCAAGTTCCGTCTTCGGCATCAGGCGTGCGCGGTTTGAATTTTTTGATACGTTTTTTAACTTCGTAATTCCAAGAAACGTCTGTTACCAAATCTTTTTTCAGCGGAAAAGCCTTCATCGGTTCGACCGTTATCGGCTCGTCCGTCGAAAGCGTGTTCATCCGCGTCATACACATCAATTTCGGATTGCCGTTAATCTCCGCCGAACACGAACCGCATTTGCCCGCCTTGCAATTCCAACGACACGCCAAATCTCCGGCTTGCTCAGATTGAATCTGCAAAACCGCGTCCAAGACAACCATTCCTTCAGAAATTTCCGTGTCATAAGACTTAAACTCGCCGCCGTCCGCGTTGCCGCGCCAGATTTTGAATGTTGCTTTTGCCATTTTTCTTTTTTATAAATTGCCACGCCGCTTTAGCGCGTGGACAGCGATTTCTATAAATGATTATGTTGCGTTGCTTCAATAAACCTTACCTTTTCCGTCCCAAGGTTCTATTAAAGGTTCAACGATTGAGCCATCCATTTTAACGTAAATCATAAATGACCAATCTGAATCTGCGCGACCACAATCTTCGGAAAGACAATCAAAATAAACTTCGTAAATCCATTTGTCTTTTGTCATTCGGGTTAACTCAATGCGATCTAAACTCCATTTCTCAGACGTTTGCACGAACTTCGACAAATTTGTTCGAGCAATCTCTAACGCTTTGCGAGGAGACATCGGAACATCTTCAGTATCGGGATTCCACGACGGTAAGTTTTTTAATTCTTCTGCTGTAACTTTAAATGTGTATCTGTTGCCGTCAAGGTATCTTGTGAAACGCGACCATTCTTTATCCTGACTAAATGCAGAAATAGACACTAACAGAAGCAAAACCGTCGAAAAAATAACAAGTCGAATTTTCATATAAAAATCTCCACAAATCTGCTGTTTTACTTTTGCCATATTTTTAGCCTTTAAGCCCAATATTTCCTTGTTTATGTTGATGGCTTTCATAGTCCGATTATGCCACAAAATTGCCAAACGACTGGAGCGCAAGCGTCCCCGCTTGCAATGCGTCGCTGTTTTTGAGCGGCGCAAACTGCTTTCGGATACAATAAACTTGATTTCAACTCAAACGCTTTTTCGCGTCCCAAAGCGGACACTCATTGCAAGCGGGGACGCTTGCGCTCCAGTCTTTAACCCATTTCTTCGATAATTTGTTTCAATTCGTCCGGCATTTCGGGAATCGGGACGGATTTTATTTCCATTTCGCCGTTTGCGCCTTTTTTGACGGAGAAATTTATCGTGCCGAATTCTTTTTCTTTCGCCGGAAAATCTTCGCGGAAATGTCCGCCGCGTGATTCTTTGCGCTGGATTGCGGCAAGCGTGATTGCTTCGGAAACATTGAGCAAATTGTGCATATCGAGCGCGGTGTGCCAGCTTGGGTTGAAATCAATATTGCCTGTCGCGCTGACGTTTTCGAGACGTTTTTTTAGTTCTCGAACGCCGATTAAAGCCGTTTGCATTTCTTCTTCGTTTCGCACGATGCCGACATTTAACTGCATCATATCTTGCAATTCGTGTTGGAGCGCAAAAGGATTTTCACCGTTTTGTTTTTCAAATGGTTCGAGCGACCATTTGACGGTTTGCGCGATTTGGTCATTATTTATTGTGCCGTGTTTGTTTTCTTGTGCGAATTTTGCGGCATATTCTCCGGCACGTTTGCCGAAAACGATTAAATCTGAGAGCGAATTTCCGCCAAGACGGTTTGCGCCGTTGATTCCGGCGGCACATTCACCAGCCGCAAAAAGTCCGGGAATTGTCGAG
>CALMEH010000077.1 GCA_937863115.1 uncultured Acidobacteriota bacterium | reverse complement strand
CCTTGATCAAAAACGACACTGCCGGAAGCAACCATTCGCCCTGTTTCTTCATAAATCGTAATCGTATCGGCTTGCATCCGATAGATTCCGTAACGCGCATCAACATTTCCCGAATGCACCAGAACTCGTTTGCCGTCTTCACCTTCGACGGTTTGATTATCGGAATAAACGACGAGTTCCCCGCCGCCGCCTTCTTGTTTATAGCCGGAATTTTGTTTTTTCGGGGCTTTAATATCTTGTTCCGAGACCGGATTGACATTCGGCGTGTCAGTCATCGGGTTAGAAACCTGCTTGTCCACAGGATTAGTCTGTTGAGCGAAGATAAAACTCGCGCAAATTGCGATAATTATTAAAACTTTTATCATTTGAGATGTTCGCATCCAATCTAAAGAATTTTATCACGAAACAATTATTTAGTGCATAGTATAATGAACCCCAAAATTAGGACAGGTAGTTAAGGTGATAAAAGATGCTAAAATTGCTGTTGAAAAGATGAATTATGACAAGCAATAAACAGCGTAAAAATTACAATTCAGAATTCAAAGCCAAAGTTGCTTTGGAAGCGGTCAAAGGCAGATTGACGATTAACGAGCTTTCTAAAGAGTTCGGGGTTCATCCGAATCAGATTTCCAAATGGAAAAATCAGTTTTTAGAGTCTTTTCCCCAGATTTTTGAGAATTCAAAAGCTGCTCAAGTGGCGGAAAATGAAGAATTGACCAATCAATTATATCAACAAATCGGGCAATTAAAGGTCGAGCTTGATTGGGTGAAAAAAATCTGCCATTTTCCGGTAAAGTGCGGCGGGCGATGGTCGAACCGGAGAACAAACGGATTTCGATTGTTCGTCAATGCGAACTTTTAGGCATTGCGCGGTCGGGAATTTATTATCAAAGAGGGGCGGAAAAAGAAGAAGAAGCGATTTTGATGCGTCTTTTGGACGAACAATACACGCTCACGCCGTTTTACGACTATCGGCGGATGACACATTTTTTGCGTGAACAAGGTTACAAAGTCAATGGAAAACGAGTTTTGCGCCTGATGAAAAAGCTCGTTTGGAAGCGATTTATCCGAAGCCGAATTGTTCAAAACCGGGAGCAGAGCATCTTCGATTTCCGTATTGGCTCAAAGAAATTGAAATAATCCGGGCGAATCAAGTGTGGGCGACCGACATCACTTACATCAGATTGGGCGCAGGTTTTGTTTATTTGCTGGTGATAATGGATTGGCACTCGCGCTTTGTCATCGAGTGGGAATTGTCGACTTCGTTGGAAGCAGCCGTTTTTGTGGAAACTTTGAAACTGGCGCTGGAAAAAGGCAAACCGGAGATTTTCAATTCCGATCAGGGCAGTCAATTTACGGCACTTGAATGGCTGAAAGTTTTGCAAGTGAGCGATGTGCGAATCAGTATGGACGGACGTGGGCGATGTTTTGACAATATTTTCGTTGAAAGATTATGGCGAACGGTCAAATATGAAGAAGTTTATTTGAAAGAATATGTGAACGTGTGGGAAACCGAAGTAAGTTTGAGAAATTATTTCGACTTTTATAACTACCGCCGACCGCATCAAAGTTTAGAATACAAAACACCGTTTGAAATATATCAAACGGACTTAAAAACAAGAGAAAATAAAGGAGTAAAAACAGCCAATTTATAACATCAAAAATCCACCTTAAAAAAGTCAGTTTGCTGTCTTGACTAAGGGGTTCACTTTACTACCCGGTAGTTTTTGATAAAAATACTTCAAATCAGAAATAAATTTTTTACACGAATAAATTTCCTCGCGGCAGAGCCGCGAGGTATTGAATCTGAAAAATCATTTTTCCTTATTTCCGTAGCAAAGCTACGGGGAATTAAACCTTAAGGAACGATTAAACATAAAAATCTAAACTGATTTTCTTAACTTATGGTTGTAAAGCTCCCCTAAGATATTATGCTAAATGAAATCTTTTACTTTACAATGATTTCTCAAATTAATTTGAACTTACAACACCGAAACAAGGCTGTCAAATAATCATATTTTTTTTATTTTATTTAACGAATACAGTTGGTAACTTAAAAAAAACCAACCGAAGACTATGATTAAGATGCCCTGAATCGGAATTATTGATAAACTTTTCGTTATGAATAAACCTAATGTTTTGGTCGTCGAAGATGAAGAATTGATGCGCTCGATTTTGCGTCAACTGCTTGAAAATGAAGGTTTCAGTGTGTTATCAGCCGACAGCGCAGAGAACGCTTTGCAGATTTTCGCCGCCGAAGATGTCGCCGTAACGCTGACAGATATAAAAATGGCGGGAATGGACGGTTTGGAACTGCTCGACAGAATAAAAACCGTGGACGAGGACGCGCTCGTGATTGTGATGACAGCTTATTCATCGGTTGATTCGGCAATTTCCGCGCTTAGAAAAGGCGTTTATGATTACGTTACCAAACCTTTCGTCAACGAAGATTTGCTCAAAACCATCAAAAACGCGATTCGCACCAAAGAATTATTTAACGAAAACCGCGCCTTGCGCCGCGAATTAAATCAACAATATTCATTCAATGAAATCATCGGCAAAAGCGCGAGTTTGCAAGATATTTTCCGCATCGTCGAAAAGATTGCCGACACCACTGCCAGCGTGTTGGTTCAAGGCGAAAGTGGCACAGGCAAAGAACTTATTGCCAAATCAATCCATTTCAACAGCCGCCGCGCCGCGAAACCATTTCTTGCCGTCAACTGCGGCGCATTGCCCGAAAATTTATTAGAAAGCGAACTCTTCGGACATACGAAAGGATCATTTACGGGCGCAATTTCCGACAAAAAAGGTTTGTTTCGTGCGGCAGACGGCGGAACTTTGTTTTTAGATGAAATCGGCGAAATGGCGCAATCTTTGCAAGTAAAATTGCTTCGCGCATTGCAGGAACACGAAGTTTTGCCGGTCGGCGCAAGTTCGCCCGTGAAATTCAATGCACGAATAATCGCCGCGACGAATAAAAATCTCGAAACCGAAGTCGCCGAAAACCGTTTTCGTGAAGATTTGTTTTATCGCCTGAATGTTATCGAAATCGCCTTGCCGCCTTTGCGAGAAAGACACGAAGACATTCCGCTTTTGATTAAACATTTTGTTTCGCGCACGGCAAAAGAACAAAATGCGCCCGAAAAATCAATTTCGCCGGACGCAATGCAAACTTTAATAAATTACGCTTGGCAAGGCAACGTCCGAGAATTGCAAAACGCCATTGAACGCGCTTTTTTGTTGAGCGATGAAGAAATTTTAAGCGAAAATCTACCGCCGAAAATCAAAAACGATTCAACAAATCAATTTGAAATGCGCGATAAAGAAGGTTTGCGCCCGACGCTCGAAGAAATGGAACGGCGTTATATTTTGGAAATTATGAAATCTGTAAACGACGATAAAACCGATGCCGCAGACATCTTAGGTATTGATTTATCAACGCTTTACCGCAAACTGAAAAAGTATGATGAAGTTTAAATTTGAAAAATTATTGTGCCGACAATTCCAAAACAAAATAATTCGTTTCATCAATGCGCGTGATTTTCCCTTTTGTGTAGGGCGCAAGAAAAAAATCTGCCGCCGAATATTCCTTGCCTTTAAGAGTTTCGTCGCCGGATTGCTGGCTTTGGGCAATGAGTTCGGGCGGAAACCAATTTTCGGCGTTGAGTCCGGCGTTTTGCGCGGGCTTTTGTTTTTCGATTTGGGTTGTGAGATTGTTGGCATCGGCGGCGGAAAATTTCAAAACCGCGATAATTTTTTTATCCGCCGATTCTCGCCACGAAACTTCTTCGGGCTGAAATGGCAGTTTGACGATTTTGGCAAAATCTTCAATGTCGTCTTTTGTTGCCTCAGTATTAGTATTGGAATTGTTGTGTTTATTTATAGTTAGGCTTGAATTTGAAACGGGAGAACTGCAAGCGGAAAGTAAAAATAAAAGACAAAAAAGACAAAAAGCGTTCTGGGGGAAAAATCTCATTCGATAATTCTAAAAGTTATGAAATCGGTTTGCAACGCGAACTTGTCAAATCAAATTTTCAATCGTAGCAAATTGATTTATAATTCATTGCAATATGAAACCGCAAACCGCTCTCCCGACAAAACCGATAAAAACGGCAGAAGATTACATCAATTCCCTGCGCGGGCGTAGGCTGAAAGTATATCTTTTCGGCGAATTGGTTGATGAAATTGTCGAACATCCGATGATTCGTCCGAGCATCAACGCCGTTGCCGAAACTTACGATTTAGCGGAACGGGAAACCGAATTGGCAACGGCAATTTCGCATCTGACGGGCGAAAAAGTTAATCGTTTTCTAAATATCGCGATGAACCGCGATGAGGTTGTTTTGCAAAACAAAATGCAACGTCGTCTTGGGCAACTGACGGGAACTTGCTTTCAAAGATGCGTCGGAATGGACGCGCTCAACTCGCTTTATTCGACGACTTTTGAAATTGACGAGAAATTTCAGACGAATTATCACGAAAAATTGAAAGATTTTATCACCAAAATTCAAAAGCAAAATCTCGTAATCGGCGGCGCAATGACCGATGTTAAAGGAAATCGAAGTCTTGCGCCGCATCAACAAGTTGATCCCGATTTGTTTGTTCATATTACAAAAAGAACCGATGAAGGTGTTTTTGTTACCGGCGCAAAAGCGCATCAGACAGGTTGTTTAAATTCGCATTGGTTAATTATTATGCCGACAATGCGCCTGACCGAAAACGACAAGGATTTTGCGATTGTCGGCGCAATTCCGGTCGAAGCCGAAGGAATTACATACATTTACG
>CALMEH010000076.1 GCA_937863115.1 uncultured Acidobacteriota bacterium | reverse complement strand
GAGTGCCGTCGGAAAAAGCAACCCCAAAATTGCCAAAAAAGCAACCCCAGCCCCAACCTAAAAACCCGAGCGGCTTGCCGAAAGTCCGGTGAGAATTTCATAACCGCCGAACCATAAAACAACGGCAACGCCAATGATTCCGATAAAATCAACCATCGGATAAAAAATCGCGTAATAATAAATCGTTTCGATGTTCGCGTTGCGGTAATCGTCGTTTATTTCGTCAAATTTTGCTTGCGCTTTTTTCTCGGCGTTGAAAAGTTGGACAGTTTGCGCTCCCGAAATATATTCCTGCAAAAATGCGTTTAATTTCGCGTTTCGTGTGCGAACTTTGTCAAAACCGACGCGGGCTTTTTTGCGAAACCAATTTGTTGCGGCGAAAAGTAGCGGAACGGTAATCAGCGAAACGAGCGCGAGCCGCCAATCCATAAAAAACATCATTCCGACAATCGCAAAAATAATCACCAAATCGCCAAGAACATCAATCACGCCCGACGTAAAAAGTTCGTTCAACGAATCAACATCGCCCGTCAGACGAGTAATCACGCGCCCGACCGGATTTTTGTCGTAATAAGCAATTTCCTGATGTTGCAGTTTCGTATAAATTTCCGTCCGCAGGTCAAACATCACTTTTTGCCCGACAATATTGAGCAAAACTTCCTGCGAATACGAAAACAAAAACCGAAACAAAAACAGACCGAAAAATGCCAACGCAAAAAGCCATAAACCGTCCGTTTGGCGTGGCGTAATGTAATCGTCAACCGCGTGTTTCGTGAACCAAGGTTGCAAACTTCCCAAAACATTCAGCACAAGCGTCAAAACCAACGCAACGACCGCCGTTTTCCAATACGGTTTCAGATAACGCAAAAGCCGTTTGCCGACTTTGAAATCGTAAGTTTCCTGTATCGCTTCTTCTTCGTGAAATTTTTGTGCTTCTTCGGACATTTGAGAGTGATTTTAATTTATCGAATCAAGCATTAAAACGCGAAAACCGGCTTGGGTGAAATATTTATCGTAAATTTCGACTAATTGGTTTGCTTTTTCGTGATGTTCATCGCGCACATTCACCAAAGCGACGATGTAAAATGTATCAACGAAGGTTTTCATCAAAGTTTTTTTCTCCACTCGTATAAAGGTCAAGATTTTCAGCAAAATCGGGCGGAGCTTCGATTTTAATTTTCTGCAAACGTCTTAATAATCCAAGGTTTTCGTCTTTTTCTTTAATGTTTTCAACAAATTTATAAACTTCCGGCAGAACGCTTTCGGGCAAATTTTGAACTTTTGTAACTATTTCTTCTCTAATCGTCATCGTTTTTCCCTCTTTTTTGCAAAAATATTATCTCATAAATCTATGACATTTTACATTGCCAATTAGTTAGCAAAAATCTAAAATCTTGAAAGCGATGAGTAGATTTATCAATGAGCGCAAAAATAATTGGCAGCGTCTCGAAGAATTGCTGGAAAATCTGAAAGGCAATTCGCTTCGCAAACTTTCGCGTGTCGAAGTGCGCGAATTCGGCGAACTCTATCGTCGCGCCGCGACTGATTTGGCGATTGCGCGAGCCGAAACGCGCGATCCGAAATTGCTGAATTATCTCAACAGTTTGGTGATTCGCGCTCACGGCAAAATTTACCGCGCCGAAAATCAAGGTTTTGAATTGATTTGGCAATTTTTCGCAAAAGATTTTCCAAACGCAGTTCGGCGAACTTGGAAATTTACGTTTCTGGCTTTTGCGATTTTTATAATTCCCGCTGTTGCTTCGTTTATTTTGTGCTATTACGACCAAAATTTCGCGGATGCCGTGGGTGCTGGCGATGCTCGTTATATGGCACAGGACAATATAAAATGGTGGCTTAGTATAAATGACGCAAATCCTATTGAATCAAGCCTAATTTTGACGAATAACATCCGCGTTGCGTTTATGGCGTTTGCGCTCGGCGCGTTTTTTTGCATCGGGGCAATTTATGTTCTTGCGTTTAACGGAATTCTTAACGGCGGCGTTTTGGGCATTTGCTACGCGACAAATCCGCAATTCGGTTTCGATCTCGTAACTTTTATGGTCGGACACGGTGTAATCGAACTTTCGTGCATTTTCATCGCCGGCGGCGCGGGAATGATGATCGGCTATTCGATAATAAATCCGGGCG
>CALMEH010000075.1 GCA_937863115.1 uncultured Acidobacteriota bacterium | reverse complement strand
TGTAAATGCCGCAATAACCGCTTTTCCCAAAGTCTTTTCAAAGGCGAATTGATTGTTTAGGTCGTATTTCTCAAGCTGCTCCAAGTAGATACGGGCTTTGGCAACATCATACTTATCTAGAGAAGTCAGCAGCAGAGAGTTCAGGAAATTACAAATTTGATTGGAATTATTCTCATCAATCGAAGCCTTTAATCCCTTTTCCAAATTGGAGAAGGCTTTGCGGGATTGTCCCGTTGCGCTCAAATTGGTCGCCGACTCAAATAATGCTTGCCGGTATTTATGCTTAAACTGGGTGTTTTGTGCCAAAGAAATAAGTCTTTCGTTGTATTTGAGAGCCGTTTGATAATTCAGTTTCGATGCCCAAGCCAACGCCAAAAACCTGTAAGTGTCGAGTTTAGCGGAAATTGTTTTTTCCTCTTCAAACGCTTTTTCAGCTTTTTCAAGCCAAATGATGGCGGAAATGTCGTAGCCTGAAGAAAACAAAATCCGACCGATGTTCAGAAAATACTCGCCCTGACTTTGTTGATTATTCGGCGCGATTTCAAGTGCTTTTTTGCCGAACTCAAAGGCTTCCCGGTATTTGCGCTGAGAACGACGAAGCCACGCCAGACGAAAATAAATTTGTGCTTTTTGAATTGCTTCGGTTTCATTTTCATCAAGATTTTGAAGTGCTTCGTTGAGCGCAATTTCCGCCAAGTCGTATTTCTGCAAAGTGATTTGCGAAACGGCAACCACATCCAGACCTTTTGAAACAAGCAAACCGGATTTGGATTTTCGCGCCCTTTCGATTCCCTTTTCGGCAAGTTCGACTGCTTTCCCGTAATTTCCGTTGTCGAACTCGATTTGCGCCTGCCTGATTTGTCCCGAAATATCGGAAACCTGAGCCGAAATATTTAAAATAAAAGCAAAACAAAGCAGAAATATAAACTGCAAAATCTGCTTTGTTTTGTTAGTGGTTTGCATAGGATTAGTTTTCGGTCGGTCTGCAATTACCATCATCGTCTCTTTGGTCAGGTCGGCAGTTTTGACATTCACGCGGACGGCAAGTTTCCGTCCCCGCAACCATCGAATAAACTGCTTCAGCCATTCTGCCGAAAAAGTCGAAAAATCCATTTCCGCCGGTCGTATTACCCGCGAACACCGTGCCAACCAGAGAGGTTGACAGTAACGCAATACAAAGAATTGATTTTATTTTTTTCATCTTATTAAAAGTTCCTTAATTTATTTGTTTTTTGAGAAATTGATACATCGCTGCGAAAACATATCTTCCGCTAACTCCGTGACCGGAAGTTGTCGAATATATGAACCACACCTCTGAACCATTGTTTTGTAACTGATTTTTCAGGTCAGTTACGTCCTTTTCAGGATTTCTTTCGTCGAGTTTCCCTCTGGTCAAAAACAGAGGGATTTTATTCCACCGGCTCTCATTGTTGAGCGGTGAAAGTTCGTCTAATTTTTTCATTAATTTTTCGTCCGTCGGATCGCCGTATTCACTTTTGGCACTTTCATTAACCCAACTTTGACCGAGCATTCCGCGAATCGAAACGAGCGGATATTCGGCGATGACGGCTTTGATTCGATCCGGCTCTTGTAAGGCAGTCGAAAGAGCGATAAATCCGCCGTAACTTTCGCCTCGCAGGAAAATTTTATTTGCGTCCAAATCAGGTTGCTTTTCTACCCAATCGAGCAAAGATTGTATGTCTTTGACGGCATCGCCGCGCTTTTCTTTATTGTCGGCATCCATAAATTCTTTGCCGAAGCCGGATGAGCCGCGAATGTTCGTATGAATAATGGTCAAACCGAGATTGGCGACCAA
>CALMEH010000074.1 GCA_937863115.1 uncultured Acidobacteriota bacterium | reverse complement strand
AGCAAAAGAATCATTGAAACAGTCGTTTTTTGATTTAACTGACAATGATCGGGTCCCTTTTTGAGAACTTACAACCTATTCCAAAAACGGAAGGTAAAGATTCGCAAAATGCCGAAGATTTATCTTACGAGGCAGATTCGGATGATTATTTGCTGGCTTCATTGCCTGTAGTGCAAAAAATCGTTCGCCGCAAAACCGTGTTTTCCTGGCAGTCCGAAGCCTCGGATTTGGTGCAGGCAGTAGCTCTGCGTCTGCTTAACTGGCGGAAAAAACATCAGGAAAAAAGCGAAGAGATGTCAAAGGATGAATGGCAATCGTTCGCCGCCAAAACCGCTTACAACGAAATCAATCGTCATTTTGCCGATAATGCGTTAAATGACGTTTCACTCGATTCGATTCAAGAAGCCGCTGCCGCAGACTATATTGAAGGACAGTCGGAAGTGGAAGTCTTTTCGCTCACTCTTGAAGTTTGGCAAAAGATTTGCAATTTGTCTTTGCGCCAACGGCAATCGTTACTTTTCGGCAGTCAGGAGTTGGTCATTTACCTTCTTAAAATTGGAATAACCGACGAAGAATTAGCGGAAAAATTGAATTTAACGACAGAAGACTGGGCGGAGATAAAAAACAGATTACCATTGAAAAATCTTCAAATCGCGCAAATTTTAAAGGAAATCGGTAACGAAAACAGTATCGAAGCGATTGCCAAATCAATGAAAAAAGCCCGGCACGAAGCCCGTGCAAAAGTGCGGAGGGTAACAGAAAAATGACTAATTTCAAACATTTAACGCAATTTGAACTTTCGGCTTATCACAGCGACTCGCTCGAAAAAAACGAGCGTCACGAAATCGGTAAACATTTACTACACTGCGCTGAATGCCGAAAACTGTTGCCGATGCCCAGCGTTGAAAGATTTTGGGCGGCGGTAATGACGGATTCGGAAATTGAAGACGCGCCGCAGAAAGAAGATACCGAGAACTTTCTGTCACCTTTAACTTCGTTTCTAAAATTACAATCAGGCTTACTTTGGGGCGGAGCGGCGTTACTTATCATTTTTTGTTTTTCGTTTTTGCTTTGGTCAGGTTCTTTGGATTCGAGTAGGGAAGTTGTCCAAACCTTTGATAATGAATTAAGTTCGGAACTCACTTTTCCATTGCCGGTGCAGACTACGGTTAAAGAGAATCCGGCATCATCAACTAACTCGAAACGCGTTGAAGTTATGCCGACTCCGAAAAACTTGAAATTGGATTCTCCGAAACCAAAGATTTCGCAAAACAACTTGAGTCAAGATTTCAAAAAACCTACCTCAAAGCAACCGGGTGAAACTATTTCCGCGACGAGAGGCGTTTCCGCAAAATGCAGTGAAAATAAAGAAATTGAAATCGAGTTGTCATTAAGCAAAGAAAATTTGGTCTTTAAGTGGAAAAAAGTTCCGAAAGCGGTGAAATATCATTTGTATATTTCTGATGATGAAGAAATTCTGATAGATGAGTATGAAACGTCAGATGAAACGACTTTTGTTTTGAACAAAAAGCTCGATCCGCTTAAAACCTATAAGTGGAAGATAATCATAACTTTGGAAAATGGTCAGACGATTCCCGGACCCTCTAACAAATTTACGGTCAAGGATTTTCAAACCAAGCAAATGAAATCGGAGAAAACGAGGAATGGTGATGTTCGGTGTTCGGCAAACAGTTAAATCGGAGTGATAAAAATATGAGGACAATAAAAGAAAAATCTACAAAAACGGCAGAAGCGAAAGGATTATTGTTTGTTTTGACAATGATAATCTGCGGCGTAACATCTGTCTTTTCGCAGAATGCGGACAATTTCCCGATTCCTGATACTTATAAGGTTGAAGGCATTCCGACAATCAAAAACTCCGAAGTCGAACATCTTTTTTACGATCCGTCGGCGATTAAAAGCAATTTGATTTGGGACAGCGATACTAAAAATCGTCGAATGCTGATAACTGATGCGACGAATAACATTTATTTGTTAAGTTCGCCTTTATCACAGCCGGTTAAATTGATTGATAAGATAATTCCATACTCTCTGAAAACCAATCCGAACGGCGAATCTTTTGCATATTCTTCCGACCACGAAGATCAGGATAATTTTCAGCTTTATCTCTATGATTTTAAGGAAAAAACACCGAAGAAATTGGTAAATCTGACGGGCAAAGATGAATCCATTGACTCGTTTATTTGGAGCAAAAACGGCGATGCTCTTTATTTTATGAGAATGGATTACGAAGCGAAGATGAGCAAATTATGCCGTTACGACTTTCAGAAGGAAAAATGTTATCCAATCGAACTAAAAGGCTCTTGGGATGTCGTTCAGGACAGCGGAAATAAATTGCTTCTCAGATATTTCAAGGCTTCGAGTAGCCAATTTATCTACGTTTACGATTTGGAAACGGGCAAACTGATGCCGGTTGAAGAAAAGGGAACCAGCCGAAAGGCGTTTCTCGCCCAAGACCGGGTTTTCTGGACCAGCGAAGGTAACGAAAAATGTCAAAAAGAATTGTGCATTTATTCTTTGGATTTGAAAAATAATAAAACGTCCGAAGTAAAACTGCCTGCCAACATCTTGAATTTGTATGACGTAAAAATCTCGCCGGACGGAAATAATCTTTTGTTGCAGGAAACAAAAGACGGTGTTGACCATTTGCGGGTGTTCCGGCTCAAAAAAGACAAAATCGGCAAGGAAATTCCGCCGTTTATTAGCGGCTCGTATGTGATCTGGAACACACGCTGGATGTCGGATAGGGAAGTCGTCTATACGCTCGAAAACAACGGCAAACCGGCTTCGATTCAGTCTTATAATTTAGAAACTAAACAAATTAACGATTGGACGAAAGAAAGTCTGCCCGCGCAATTACAAGGCAAGGTTAAATCGCCGCAAATCTTCAAATGGAAATCTTTCGACCAAAAAGAGATTTCCGGCTACATCGTCCGCCCAAATAAACAGGAAAAGAAATCTCCGGTGCTGATTTTCCTTCACGGCGGACCGCAGATTCTCGACCGTCCCGTTTTCAGTTCGCAAGACCTTCGATTGGTCGCCAATCTCGGTTTGACCATTATTCATACGAACATTCGCGGCTCATCCCGCTTCGGCAAAGACTTTCTGGACGACGACAATAAAGAAAAGCGCGGCGATGCCG
>CALMEH010000073.1 GCA_937863115.1 uncultured Acidobacteriota bacterium | reverse complement strand
TTACGCGATAACGAGTCAGATTGTCAGGCAATTTTATATTGACGACAGCTTTTCCGTTTGAATCGGTTTTCACCGACGGCGCAAAAACTGCCAACGCGTCGAAATTTTGACGCAGATTTATCGGCGTATCTGTATTGCCTTTATCGCTTTCTTCATCAGCAACCATTTCCGCCATCATTGGCGCATTACTGTCATCTTTACTCATTCTCGCTGACGGTTTTGCTACGGATTTTGCCGATTCGTTTTTCATCGTAACAACGCCGCCGGTTGTATTTGCCACATATTGCTGATTCGATTGATTTTGCTGTTGCTTTGCCACATCGAGCGGATTTGCCAGCAAAATATCTTTCCGCAAATGGAAATCGCGCGTTCCCGTGCTTCGTGCCGTGTAGAAATATGACAACGGATTGGCGATGCTATAACCCGAAAGCGCAAGCACGGATTCGTCAACCACGACGACCGCAACTTCTGAATTTGCAACAGGTTCACCGTTTTTGTCGGTTACTGCAACATCAACTTTCGTTTCGCCGCCGGGCGCGAGAGTTTTCTCTTGCGGTTCGGCTGTAACGATTAATTGACGCGAAGCCGTCGAAATTGAAAGATTTATCTGCCCCGTCGCAAACGCCGGACGTTTTGATAATTTCTCATCCAATTCGCCCGCGTCATTCGTCCGTGCCGCCGCGCCCACCAAATCAACTTGCGCGTAAATATTCGGCAGATATTTTTCTTCCAAAGGAATTTTCAGAACGATTGACGAATCTTTTATCGTAAATCTTTCCGTTTTGACAATTCCGTCGCGCCGCAAAGTCAAAATGCCTTCGGCATTCGGAAACGGCGACATTACCAAAAGTTCGGCAATTTCGCCCGAATTATATTCTTTTTTGTTCGGAATAATTTGCGCTTCTTCCTGTTCGACATTTCGTTTCGGCTGAACTTTTCCGCCCGCAACCCAAACCGTAATTTCGGTTTCGTTGATGCGTTCTTTGTCGTCCATCACAGTCGCCGTAATCGTATATCGTCCGCCTTGTTTCGCGGGGAAAACGCATTTTTCCGCCTTTTCGGATGATTTTATCGTGCAATTTTGCTCGTCAATCGCCTTTTCAATCCACGCGCCTTTTTCAAACGCCCAATCCTTCAAAACAGCTTTGATGTTCACATCTCTATCTTTCAAAAGATTGCCGTCGATGTCCGAAACGATTGATTCGACATTGATATTTTCGCCTTTTTGAACAAAATATCGCGGAATTTTCAAACCGACATAAACGCTCGACGGATGAACTAATAAATTCGTCGTCGAAGCCCAAGTTTGCCGATTGACATCTTGCACCGAAGCCGAAGCCGTTATGGCGTAAGGTCTTGCAGGTTTGACCGATTCAAAATCAATTTTCAAAATATGTTTGCCGCTCGCATCGGTTAAACCTTTGAAGCTCTGAACAGTCGTGTTTCCGTAATCTTCCGAATAATATCTCCACCAAGGAACGAAAGTTCCGAATGTATAATCTCCACGATTCGGCGGCGTGTAATTCGTCGGCGTGGCGCGAACATTCCAATTCGTGTCAGCATTTGCAAGTCCGCCGCCGGCAAAATATTTCGCTTCGACCGAAACTTTCGCTGATTCTTTAACAAAATAAGGAGCTTGCGTTTCGTTTCGCGCTTTGACTTCAAATTCAGGGCGGCGAAATTCTTGAATCTGGAATTGATGTGCGTAAGTTCCGCCGTAAATACTGCTGTTTGTTGATAAATCCACACGCGCATAACCGAGATTGGCGTTGTCGGGCAGTTTGAATTTGAAATCAAACGCGCCGAAAGCGTTAAGATTCGCCGTGCCTTTTCCGATTTCGTTGCCGCGCGGATCTTTTACGGAATAATTCAAACCATTTGCCTTATCGCCGAGTGCTTGAACATCGCCCAATTTTCCGCCCGTTACGATCCGAATATAACCTTTGACCGCAACTTCTTCTTTCGGGCGATACATTTTTCTATCGTCAAAAACGAACCAACGCAGCGAATCGTATTCGGGACGCTTAAACCAACTTCCCGAATCCTGCCAGTAATAATCGGTATTTTCCGGCAAAAATGCAACATCTTTTCCCTTTCGCGCAATCAGCAAATTTTGTTGATTTGCGCCCGCGTCCGGCAAAGGAAGACGCAAAATGCCGTTCTGCGTCGTTTCGCTCGTTTTCGCTTCTTCGATTGTTTCGGCTTGTGAAACTTCGCCGTTTTCTTGCGTCGTTTCGGTTTCATTCAAAACATCATCCGAAGGTCCGAAACTTTTTACCCAATTCCAAACGTCTGCCAAAAATCCTTCGTCTTGAGTTTCGGTTTCATTACTACTGACTGCCTTCCCATTCGGATAAATCGAAAGATCAACGCCCGAAAGCGGCTTTCCGGTTTTCAAATCGGTTACAAATCCGACCAATTCTTGATTATCAACAAACGCATCGAGTCCGATTTGCGTCGCTTGAACCCAAGTAAAAATGCGCGTTCGGTCATATTTATCGCGCCGAATTGTCGGCTCAATGTCAACAATCGCGTTGCCGAAACCGCCAACCAAAACGCCCGACAAATCAATGCGCGTTTCGACCATTTCATCGGCTTTCTTTTCGATATTTACAATTCTATCGGAAACCAATCTGCCCGGGATTTGCGGTTTTTTCGTGTCGTCGTCGTAATTAATGCGGCGGATGTATTGTTGAAATTGCGACCAATCTTCGGGTTTGACTTGATAAACACGAACTTTTACGCTCGGCATATTCGTCGAATAAATCGAATACGAAGGCGCGGCAGTTGGATCAATTACAGCAAATGTGCCGCCTTGCGAATAAAGATTTGTCGGCGCAGTTCCGACCGTAATCGTCGCCGTTGCTGGCGTTCCGAGTTTTTGTTCGTAAATGTCGGGCAATGCGCCGTCAACCGTAACTTTATAAGTCGTTTTTCCTTTTTTGTAGCCTTGAATATAAACGTAATTCCCGCTTGGATAAATGCTCAAACCTTCGACCGCAGGCTCGATTCTTATCATTTCTTTCGTAAATTTCGAGGCTTGAATCGGATTTGAAAACTGCAAATACCAAGTTTCAAACGGCGAACAATTTTTATTGCTCTGATAACTGCACCAACCGCCGACAAATTTCATCGCGCCGAATGTTCGGAAAGAAAAACCTTGATCTTTCGCAGTCGTAATCGGACCTTCGGCAGACGGCGTTCCTTTCGGAAAAGTAACCGAAATCGCCGCGTCCGCAGGCAAAGCATTTTCGGTCAAATCTTCGTTGGTAATTGCGCGAAAAGCCAACCAACGCTTCGGCTGCGCTTGTTTGGCGTAATATGAAATCGAAGGATCTTTGTCAATTTCTTCTTGTGTTGCGAGGCGAACTTTTAAAGGTTTTCCGCCGCCTACGACTTTCATCGTTTGCAAAATTGCTTCCGCGTTAATTTCTTGATCAAATGTCGCAAACATCAACGCATCGCGCCGCGTCGTTTGATTTGCCGGAATCATCTGTTCGACTTTCGGCGGCGGCGTGGTGAATGTCCAAGTTACGTCTTTTTGCAAAACTTGTCCGGTCGCGGCTTTTGTTCCGGCAGGAATGCGAACGGTAAATTTTGTCGCCATCGGAAAGCGTTTCGTCGTGTCGAACATCAAAGTTTTCGTTCCGAGCCAACGCCAATTTCCTTCGACGGACGGCGACATTTCGACGGGAACGGTTTTCGCCGCTTCTTCCTGCGAAGTTACGGCAACCATCGGTTGCGAAAAAGTTACGCTCAAATCGGGCGCAAGCGGAACTTCGCCTTCGGGCGAAAAACGCAAAACTTCCAATGTCTGCTTGCTTTGCTGAACAGTCGGATTTCTTTCTTCATCGGACGGAAATTTCACTGGAATTTTATCGCCCGTTTTCGGCGCAGGCAAAGTGCCGATTCGTTTGGCAAATTCGGTTTTATCGTCCGCGTCGGCTTTGATTTCCGGCAGACGTTTTAAAAGTTTCGACGTATCGCCGTCAGACAGCGAATCGCCTTTGACAGGCTGTTGTTTCTCACGGTTTTCCGCACCTTCTTCGCCTTCCGAAAGACGAAACTGCAATCCGTTCGGTAAATTCTGGTTCATATTTTGGGTGATAGTTTTCCCTTTAACTTGTGCTTGTGTCTGCACAATTACGGGAGAAAACATTCCGATATAAATAACGCAAATCAGTAAAAATGAAATCGTTTGTCGCATAAGTTTTCCTTCTAATTTTATAAAGTCAAAGAAAAATTATCCACAGATGGACACAGATGAACACAGATTTTTTTCTGATTTCATCTGTGTTCATCTGTGGATAATAAAAACATTACTTTACAGTTCAATATCAATTTTCCTTCGAGAACGCGAATCGGGGAAAGCGAAGTTTCCGCGCCTATCTTACCTTAATTTTTAATTTCAAACTAGCTTCGCAAAAAATCGGTTGCCTTTTTCTGAACGCTTGCGCTGAAAAAATCTTGCAAAAAAAAATCTGCAAGCGTAAATATTACTTACGCTTGCAGATTTCTAAAATTTACTGACTATTCTATCTTCAATTAGTCTCTACCTAATATACGCAAGTATACAGGCAAGGACTTCCATCCCAGATACCACATCCTCTAGTGGTTCTAATACAGTCAGGAGGACCACATAACATGTCGGCACCACACCAGTTTCTACATTGGCAATTCAAAGGACTGGAAGTAGCTTCAAGATTCGGGTTCGCCGGAACTACTTTATGAATTCCTTTAGCCATAAAAATTGCATATGCTTCTTCCTTTGAAAAAAGTTCAAGAATTTTCGGCTCAAGCGACATTATAGCTTTTGTTTCTTCATTTTCGAGTTGCTCGCTAACTTTTGGAAAATCAAAAGCCTTGTTTGTCAACAAGGGAATCGTTTCTACTATAAATTCAAACTGGGCTTTACTAAGTTTTGCTGTTGCTAAGTGATAAACCATTTGCGCCTTCCAAAAATCACTTTTTTCACTAGGCGACGCTTCCAGAATCATCTTCCTCCTTATATTCATCGGTAAGGTGAGCTTTTCTTCGTATTTCCTTAAAAACGCAACGTCTGCGGTTTTATCGCCATTCATACCTACAAAAAACATTTTGAAAGCGTCATCGCGCGGAAAAATGGAAAGGGCTTTTTGTTCAAACTCTTCAGCTTGTTTTTCCGTTTTTGCCGCTAACTCGGCATTATCTTTGTTATAAATGTCAGCCGAAATCATAGAAATTGTGTCCAAAATAAAACTTTTCTGTTCTTTTGATAAATTTGGACGTTTAACAAATTCCAGAGCAAGTTTAACTCTATAAACGTATGCACTTTCTTCATTTGAAAGCTCCGAAAAATCTTTTTGTCTTTCTCCACCGGGCAGTGACATAACCTTGATAAAATTTGCAAATGCTTCGTTACCTACGACTACTGACTGCGGCATTACAAATTTTTCACCGGAACATTGTTTTAAAGGCTGTTCGTTTTTCATAGAATCAGTTTTTTGCGCGAAAATGTTAGTCGTGATTAAGCTAAAAAGCCCAACGACGAAAAGCGTTAAAAACGCTGAATTAATTTTTCTGTTCATTTTTATTACCTCCATTGATTTGTAAAGTTTTGTTAGCCATTCTTCTATTTGAAGTTTCCAAAAGAAGCGGCTAACTAGGATTTCGACACAAATTCGTTAAACCGAAATTGCGTCCCAAGGAGTTAATTGTTGTAGTTTATCAAAATTACTTCTGATAAATAGTTTAAGGAATAAGTTGAATATACTGCCTTGATTTTTTCGTGTCAAGGTAAAACTGTAATTGCGATTTAAATTTCATCTCAACTAATTAATTTAGTTGACAATTTCGCACTTCGGGCGTATTTTCCGACTTTAAAGTAAAATTATTCGTGCTTTGAGCATTTCATTATTAACTAATTCGATTTATTTGTTATACTTGTGAAATGAAAAAAGCGGAAAATGCAACTTTGCTTTATTTGCTTTCGTTTAGAAATTCGGAAGAAGTTATTTTGAAATAATTTTTTAGGAGAAAATGTAAAGAAAATGGGACTTTGGGCAAGAATTACGAGAATTTTTCGCGCTTCGACGGGCGCGGCTTTGGACAAGATGGAAAATCCCGAACTCGTGCTTCAGCAAACGATTCGGGATATGCGCGACCGTGTGCCGGAACTCAACAATTCCGTCGCACAAGTGATGGCGACCGAACGGCTTTTGACAAAACAAAAAGAAAATCTTTCTAATCAAGTCGTTGATTTAGACTCGAAAATCAAAGCGTCCGTAAAAATGGGACGCGACGATATTGCCACCGCTTACATCGGTCAACTCCAACAAGCGCAGATGGATTTGGAACGCACGACGATGCAAGCCGACCACGCGCAAGTTGCTTCAAAACAAGCCTTGAAAGCGCGTGATAATTACGTTCTGAATATGAAAAAGCGCACTGCGGAAGCAATGCAACTTATCAGCGCGGCGAAACAAGCGAAACTTCAAGAACAACTCGCGCAAACGATGGAAACCTTCGACATCGGCGACGATGCTTCGACATTTAACGAAATGCGCGAAAAAATTGATCGCAGAGTTGCCGCCGCCGAAGCCAAATTGCAACTCGGTTCAGCATCGGTTGATTCGCAAATGCAAGACATCGAACGCGAAGCAATGGACATTCAACTCCAAGACAAATTATTGGAATACAAATCGCAAATGGGCTTGCTCGGCGCAGGCGGAAACGCTGCCGGAAAACAAATCGGTGCAGGAACGGAAACACCGAAAGAAAACGATGTTCTCGACCAAGTTTTATTGAACGAAGCGAATCAGCAAAAATGAACGTAACAGTTGGCGAAAAAATAGAAACTCTTGTAACATTGCCGAAAACAAACGGCAAGCGGGAGATTTTTTATCCTGAATCCGACGGGAAACCTATGGCTGAAACAGATGTTCACATTACCTTAATCGCTGATTTACTGAAAATACTTCGCAATTTTTTCGGTCAAACAAATGATGTCAAAGTTTTAGCAGACATAATGTTTTATTACGAAGAAGGCAATCTGCAAAAGTCGGTTGCGCCGGATTTAATGGTTGTTCGCGGGGTTGGAAAGCATTCACGCCGAACATTTAAACTTTGGGAAGAAAAAACACCTGATGTCATTTTTGAAATTTCCTCTCGCGGAACGTGGAAAGAAGATTTACAAAAAAAATACTTTCTTTATCAAGAATTAGGAGTGAAGGAGTATTATATTTTCGATCCCGAATATGACTATTTGGAAAACGGTTTGATTGCCTATCATCTAAAAGACAGCGAATTTCAAGAAGTTGAAGTTATCAAAAACGGGATTTTTAGTCCCGCACTCAATTTAGAAATTGTTGATACGGGCGAAACGCTTCGGCTTTTCAATCCCGAAACGAGAAGTTTTCTGCCCACGATGGAAGAATTAGAAGATAAAACTAAAGATTTAGAATCGGAAAACGAAAAATTAAAAGCGGAATTGGCGAAACTTAAACGGCAAAAATAGCATCTACAATATCTATGGCTGATTTAGCAAAAGTTCAGAAGGAAATAACCAGATTTAATACGAAATACGTCAAAGAAGCGGTCAAAGAACCGGCAAATTTTTGGGGTTTGGCGGGCTTTGCCGTTGCCGCCGCATATACAGGAAGTTTTATTCCGCTACTCGTTGCGCTGATTTGCGAAGCGATTTATGTTGTCTTTTTGCCGATGATTCCGGCTTATCGGCAAATCGTCAACACCCGCGAAAAAGAGCGCGTTCTAGCTTTGAACAAAGCCAGTCGCGACAAATTAATCAAAAGTTTCACGCCCAGAGAGCGCGAAGCCGTCGAATATCTGCGCTGGCAAAAAGACAAAATTCAAGAAAATTATCACAAATTCACCGGCGCAAAACAACTTCCGAGCAATCTGACTTCCCTTCATCAACGCTGGGAAGATTTCGTTGATTTGCTTGACGTTTATCGAAGAAGAAAACAACACTTAAAATCAATCAACCGCCAAGCCGTCCACAACCAACTCGCACAAGCCTTTCGCGCAATGGAAAGCGCACCGGACGAAAAAACGCGCCGCGTCCAAGAAACCAATGTCGAAATTCTCAAACGCCGTCTGGCTTCGTTTGACGAACTCGAAAAAAGCGTAAAATTGGTCGAAGGACAGCTTCAATCAATCGAAAACTTTTTCGGCTATCTAAATGACGAAATCGTTACAATGAACACGCCCGAAAAATTCTCGCTTCTCGATTTCGAGCAGTTATCCGATTCAATCGCAATGACCAAACAAATGCTCGACGAAACCAGCGACGCAATCGGCGCACTCGACGCACACAATCGCGCCATGGGCAATTACGAACTGTTGCCCGAAAATCGTTAAAGATTATTACAATTCAAACACTCGAAAGGCTTGAAATCTCAAGCCTTTTTTATTTTTCCGAAAAAATTATTCAGCCATTGGTAAGGTTGCCGATTTTGTGCGGTCTTTAGTTTTTGAAATTTGAAAAAGGCTCGTAATTTTATGTTGCTTTTTTTCCATTTATCGTCGAATATCAATTTCATAGGAGAATTGTAAAATGAAAAAACTAAACGGATTGATTTTGTTTTCAAACTTGCTTGGCAAAAGTTACACGAAAAAACTAAATTCCAAAATTCAGGAATTCAAATCTTTCAAACCTAAATCCAAACTAAAAAGAAATGTTTTTTTGCTAATTATGGTTGTCATCTTTGCCGGTTTTGGTGGTTTGACATTCTCTCGTCAATCCGAAGCCGTAATCGCAGCGGAAGAAACGGCAGAAGTTTTTCCGCTTACGGCATTGACACCTACTCCAACGCCGCCGCCTTGTATTCAACCGATAGCAATGCCTTCGCCGCCGCCGGTTTTATTCCGCGTTTCAGGCAAGGCGATTATTTCCCGCTTCAACGGGGGCGATGTGGTTCAAGAATGTTCGGATTTTCAAGACGGTCAAAATATCGCCAGTCCAAGAGGAAGTTTTAGTTTGACAAATCCCGACGGCGGACGTAGCGCAACAATGAGTTGGACTGCCGACATCGGACAATTAACCGGAACTTTTGAGTCTGTAACAAATCAATTCATTACACGCGAAACCGATAATAACAGTAAAACCGAAAATCAAGTCGAAATCTATGTGCGCGGAAATTTCGGAACGCCATATTTTCTTCAATTCAACTCAAACGGCACGGCTTCGATACAATCTTCAAGCAATGCTCCGATGCTGAGATATAGTGCAGGCATTTACGACGGCTTTACAAATGTCGCCGTTGGAAAACCCGATCTTTCTGCAACATTGCCTTTGCAAAACAGTTACACATCTCCGCCGAATTCAACCGCAAGCGGCGCGTGCATCACCGTCCCCGAATATCCCGGCGTAACATATTGCCGCGTTTATTCCAATCTTAATCCGTATCCGATAGGAAGTGCCATAGACGCAAATTACAGCCCGATAACCGGCGGATTTAATCTTAATGCGCGAGGACAACTGACCGTTTCATATCGCGCCCATATAAACATCGGAGTTCCGCCCACAGCAATAATCGAAGGTCCAATCTGCGAAGATGAGGAAAGAACTACCGTTCCTGTAGGATTAAGTTTAACTTTTAATAGTCTTTCGTATGATTCCGATAATAATCAAGGAACGCAAGTTGGAGTTGGAATTCTTAAATACGATTGGAAAATCCGCAAACCTAACGGCTCTGAAATACCTTACGAAAATCATTCGCCGACTCTCAACTACACGCCCGATGTCGAAGGAAATTATGTAGCTACGCTAAAAGTTACCGACGATGAAGGAATGACATCTACCATCACAAAGAATTTTCAAGTAGTTGAATGTAAGGTTACATCGGTTGAATTTGAGGAACTCGAATCCCCGCTTGATGAGAATCCGAGTTTTTCGATTCCAGGTGGCGGAAATTCAGGAACTGGTAAACGCATATTTGCGGATAAAGAAACCTACGTTGATACAAGAAATTACAAGCGGATTCGGGTTAAAGCAACAACGAATTGTCCTTGTCTTATGCCAACGGTTTATTTTCAATCTTTTGATGTTGACGATCCGAGTTCAAACGAATACCCGCTAGACACAAACGGTGCAGTTCTTGGCGGAGACAACCGCGATTCTATCTATCCACGTGGACAATTCATTGGAGCGTCCGCCGGTTCCCTCAATAAAATCTCCGCAATGGCTGATTCAAACGGTATTGCAACTGTTTCATTTGAAGTTGGCAGAAATCCCGGTGATAACTACCGTATCGGAGCGGCAATTAATGAAAACTATCTGAACGAAATAAACGAAGGCACAAATGCCGAACTAAACTCCGATTCTTCAATCGAGGTAAATGGTCGCGTTCCGGTTTCAGACAAACTCTATGTTTGGCGCAGATTGCATATTGAAGTTGATTCGATGGGGGAAATTCCGTCAACCGGAGATGAAAAGAATCATGTAGAAGGAACGATAAGCGGCGAAGTATCTTTTAGAGAAAAAACAAATGTAAATGTAAATGCAAATGAAGGTGAGCGGCAAATTACGATATTATTACTTTCCATTCACCCTAACTCTATTTTTCAGGACAAAGAAAAAAATAGATTTCAAAATGGACGTATATTTATTACTGGATTAGGTAGTTTTAATGTTTTAGAAAATGAAGACGGTAACAGCACTCCATTAATTTTGAACATTAAAATTAATGGAAAAGTATCAGGAAGTTTAAATAGACAATTTAAGCTATATGATGATGACAATTTGAGTGGAAACTCTATTCTTAATGGCGATGAAGGATTTAATATTCCAATGCCTGATTATTCAACATTCGTAGCGTCAAGCGACTCTCCTGAGAATAATGTTTTTGCTTCTGCTTACATTAAGCCGTCATACGATCTTTACGCTTTTCAAGACGACAATGTCTTGTTTAACTTGAATGTAGAATCATTTGAATTAGAATCACAAATCACAATAAGCAGACAATCTCTAACATTTGAAACGGATGATTTTTGGATTGCTTACATTCAGGGAACTTATCAATCTCGTGTAAATGAGGATGGAGATCCAAATGAACGTAATATAGTTGCCGGAAGTGCGGTTTTTATTGGAATTCTTGGTCGTGATGATATACCTAATACTGCGCCAAAAGGAGCAGTCGGGGCTTTTGCTTTTCTTGAAGGAACTCGTGATTTAGGCACCTTTTCCCAAGGAAGAGTAGTTGCACATGAAATTGGACATCAATTTGGTTTAGCCGGAGATACTGATCTTAGTCAAGGAGGTTTTGACTATTGGTTAATGTCGTATGAAAGTTTCAGCAATGAAAACAGAAACCGCTTTCACCCAATTCACTTAAGCAAAATAAGGTCTCGAATACACAGTCCCGGTGAAGGCAGCTCATCTATTCAAAATCAGAATTTAACAGATAATGTCGAATTTGAGAAGGAATCTTCTTCTGTAAAAAATCCTCTTTTCAGTTTGAATACCAAAGCATCTCATGTTTCTGGGATTATGCCTTCAGCCGGAAATTTAGACTTATCTTTTGATTCAGATGGAAAAAACACAACAGAACTTAATTCCGGCAAAAATGACTCTGCTTATTCAACTGAAATTCAATCTGATGGAAAAATTCTTGTAGCGGGCGACACTTTTAATGGAGTTAATACTGATTTTGGAATTGTCCGCTATAACACGGACGGTTCACTTGATACAACTTTCGGAAATGGCGGAAAAGTAATTTTGCCAATCGGAATGGGATTTGATTTTGTTAATGCCATTGATACACAAACTGATGGGAAAATTGTCATTGCCGGATATTCGGAAGAAGGCGGTAATGATGCGGACTTTACTTTAGTTCGTCTTAATATGAATGGGACTGTTGATACATCATTTGGGATAAACGGCAAAACTTTGACTGATATTGCCGGAAACGAAGATCAAATCGTGCCAATGATAATTGAACCGAATGGAAAGATACTTGCAGCCGGATGGTCAAGAACAAGTTTTCAATCTGATGTCGCCCTTGTCCGTTATAATTCGGATGGAACTTTGGACACATCATTCGATACTGACGGAATTGTCGTTACGGCAATCGCCAATAATCGAAATGATTTTGCCAGCGATATTGTTTTGCAGACCGATGGCAAAATCGTTATCACGGGCGAGGCGGAAAACGGCGCGAATACTGATTTTTTTGTGGCGCGTTATGAAACAAACGGAACGCTCGATGCGGCGTTCGGGACAAACGGCAAGACGATTACGGATTTTGCAAATTCGGAAGACGGTGCGACTTCGTTGGTGCTTCAAACGGATGGCAAAATTGTGGTCGGCGGTTATACGGGAAATCTTCTGAATCCCGATTTTGCGCTTGCCCGATACAATGCGGACGGCACGATTGATACGGCTTTCGGCGCAAACGGCAAAACAATCACGGATTTTGTCGGCAATGCGGATTTTGTCAACGATATTGCCATTCGCGGTAACGGAACAATCATTGCCGTCGGCCTTCCCTCCAACCGGCCAATTTCGGCTTGGCCGGTGGACCATTTCTTTCAAGCCGGAAATTGGGAGCCAACTTTGGGCCAAACCGCCAACAAAATCGTGGTCGCCGGAGCGAGTTTCAACGGCGCAAATGATGATTTCGCCGTTGCCAGATATTTAGCCGCCGCGCCGACTGCCGCTGCTGCTTCGGTCAGCGGACAAGTTTTGAAGCCGGACGGTATCGGCATAAAAAATGCCACCGTTAAATTGACCGCTTCAAACGGCTTGATTCAAATCGTCAGAACCAATTCTTTCGGCTATTTCCGATTTGAAGAAGTTATGGTCGGCGAAACTTATCTGCTCGAAGTCCGACATAAAAATTACATTTTCACGCCGCAAATTCTAACCGTTAATGAAGATATTTTCGATTTGAATGTTATCGCAAACGAATCTTTCGGCGGCAATTTCAATATGTTCGATGAATGTTTAATTTGCAGTTTTGAAGATTCGGGGCAATCATCGCAGTTCTTCGGTTTCGGCAAATTCTAGTGCGGAAACAAACTTAAAACCGAACTTGACGGCGGATTTTTACAACCTTCAACTCCGCCGTCAACAAAAACCTTATATTCATTATGCCGAATGATAATTTCATTGCTGAAAATGATGCTTTGCTGATGGATTTTTTGTCGGCGAAGGCGGAGATTGATGCGGAAAATTTTCTTAATCGGCTGTTTGAAGAAAACATTATTCCGCAGATTCGGAAGGTTTTAGCCTCATACCTCACCCTCACTTTTGATGAAAAAGACGAGATTCAATCGGATGCACAGACGCGGATTTTGGCGAAATTGTGGAAACTTCGGGCGAACAATTCGGCGCAGAAAGCCGTGAAAGATTTTACGGCTTATGTTTCGACGGTTACTTTTAATTCGCGCAAGGATTTTATTTTGCGCCAAAAACCTGAATGGCGGCGGATTGATTATCGTCTGCGGCGTTTGAAGGATGAAAAAGATTGTGTGTGGCACTTTTTTTCTGATGCTGTTGGTCACGAGTTTGTCGGTTTGAAAAAGGGCGAAAAACAACATTCGGAAATCGAACTCGATGAAATTATTTCCATATTTTGCGAAAAATATCCGAATCATCTGTTTTTGAAAACGCAGGAAATTGTGCCGTCTATTTTGGAGTTTGCACGCGGCGCATTGACGAAAAATGAAGTAATTAAAGCGTGTTTGCAGATTACCGAATCGGCAAATTTTGAAGAAATCGAACTGCCCGAAGAAATGAGCGAATTTCTCAATCACAGCGAAGACGAATATCTTTTGTCGCAAAGGCAAACCGGATTTTTGCGCCGAATTTGGGACGAAATTAAAACTTTTCCGCCCAATCAGCGCAAGGTTTTACTGCTGAGTTTGAAAGAATCGCGCAATGTTGAAGCAGTTAGTTTGCTTTTGAAAAAGCGAATTGCGACTATCAAAGAAATTGCCGCCGCGTTGGAAGTTAGTTTGGAAGAATTTTCCGAGATTTTTGCAAAATTGCCGATGACAAGTCAGGAAATTGCCGAATTTTTGGACATCAAAGATAGCGAAAAAACATCAAAAGAACAAAAGGTTGATAATCTGCGAAGAATTGCCCGCGACCTTTTGCGGAGAAGATTGGGAATAAAAAAATTGTAAGGAGTCCAGCCCTTAGGCTGAAACCGCCAGCGAAGCGCGGCGATTTGACACGCTAAAGCGTGGACTCCGAACGAGTTAAAAATGAGCGAGCATTTAAACGAAATTGAGTTAAAAAATTACGGCGAGAGCAATTTGTCGCCGCGTGAGTTTTTGCGTGTTCAGATGCATCTGGAAACTTGCGAAGATTGTGAAAGGAGGTTGAATGAGATGTTTCCGAATATTGCCGAACGTGAGGAAGCGTTACTTTTGGAAGATTTAGCGGACGAAACTTTGCGCGGATTTCATTTGAATTATGATGAGCATTTGAAGCCATTTATTTACAAGACGATTGACGCGGTTGAGCGGGAAATTGTCGAAAGCCACGTTGAAATTTGCGCCGAATGCCGCGAAGATTTGCGCGATTTGTTGCAGTTTCACGAAGAATTAGAGCGCGAAAAAGAAATACGCGAACTTTCAAAACCGCATTTTTGGTCGCAGGTTTCCGAATGGTTTTCTGCGCCGAATCGAAAAGCGGTTTGGTTGGCTTTGGCTTCGATTTTTGTGCTGGTCGGTGCGTTTTTGATTTGGTTTTTTGTTTCGCCTACTTCAAATGAAATCGTGCAAAATCCGACGAATACAAACGATTTTCCGATAAATCAAACTGCGCCGAATATCATTCAAACGCCGAAAGTTAATCAAACCGTGCCGAAAATGAATTCGACAAATTCGGTGGAAAATAAAAATCAAAATACGAATGAACTGCCGAAGGAAATTGAAATGGCGGCACTCGTTTTGCCGAAATTTTTGAATGAATTACGTCTCAATGAAAACGATACTCTGCGCGGAAACGACGATTTGCCGACGCAGAAAATTGTCGTCATTGCGCCAAATGGCAATGTTATCCGCACATCCACACCGGTTTTAAGTTGGAAAAATATTCCGAATATTGAAAATTATGAGGTTTCGATTTTCGACAATGATTTTAACCGAATCGCCAAAACTGAAAATCTCAAAGGCAATTCGTGGCGCGTTTCAAATTTGCCGAAAGGCAAAATTTATCAATGGCAAGTTGCCGCAAAAACCGTTTCGGCAGACGGAAAAATGCAGAATTTTCTCGGTCAAGGCAAATTTTACATCGTCAGCCAAACTGATGAAGCGAAAATAAATCAAGCGCGAAATTCGCTTGAACGCGGGCGTGCCTTTGCCGAAGCCGGACTTTTGTCGGAAGCGGCAAATGAATTTCGCAAATATTTGAAGGAAAATCCGAATTCTGAAAACGCGAAGAAATTTTTGCGTCAAGTTGAACCAACGCAAAGATAAATTTAACTGCGAAATAAGCGAAATGACGCGAAGGTTTTTATAGCTTTTTCGCGGATTTTTGCGTATTTCGCGGTTTAATTCTAAAATTACTTTGTTAAAAAATTTCGTGAGGAGAACTCGAAATGAAAGCCGTTAAATCTTTTCTTTTGATTATTTTGCTTTTTGCGTCTTCGATTTTCGCGCAGAGTGATGATGAAAAAATCATCCGCACGAATATTGAAAATTTTTATTTTGCTTTTCAGAAAAAAGATGAAGCGGGTTTGAAGCAATTTTGGAAATCCGATTCACAGTTTTCTGATGAATTCTTTAATCAAATCAAATCTTTATTCGCTCAAAACGAAACGGTTTCCGCGCAAAATTTGAAGTTTTCCAATTCCGCTTTTAAAGATGAAATTTTTCGTCAACGCATTTCGATTGAAATTCAAAAAAAACCGCAAAGTCTGACATTTTTGTTTGTCAAAGAAAACGAAATTTGGAAAATCTGGCGCATTCGCCCGAGCGAAGAAGACTTGATGTTTCAGATGATAAATGCCGAAAATGATGAGGAACGAAACAAACTTTTAAGCGATAATTCGGGTTTGCAAAATTCGTCTCTGTGCGGTTTGATAGCTTACATTTTGTTTGAATTGGGCGATGCCGGAAAAATAGCACGCGGTTATAAAATGGCGGAGGTCGGCTTTATCGTCGCCAAAAATTCGGACGATAAAAAATGTTACGGCAGAATGATTTACCGGCGCGGTTTGGTAACATTTTCCAAAGGCGAAATTGCCGAAGCGACCAAAGAATATTTCAATGCGCTCGAATATGCCAAGCAAAACGACGACAAAGCTCTCGAAGCAATCGCGCTTTATTACATTGCCATTGCTTACGGTTCGCAGAATAATTTCAAACTCAGTTTGGAATATCTGAATAAAGCCTCCGTTTTGGCTGAAGAATTAAATCACATTCCGTTAAAAAGACAAATCTTAAATCTTCGGGCAATAAACACAACCGACCTGAAAGAAAGATTTTCAGCTTTAAATCAACTTCTCAAAATGCAGCAAGAAGCCGGAAACACCTACGGTGAAGCAGCAACTTTGGGCAATATCGCGTTTTGGTATTCAGATACAGACAGCCACGAAAAAGCCATTGAAACAATGGAGATTGCTGTTAAAAAATTTGGGCAAATCGGCTTTAAAAACGAATTAATCGAAGCATTTATGGGACTGAGTTCTTTCAATTCATTTCTCGGACGCGATGAAATTGCGCTTGATTGGAGCGAAAAGGCTTATCAAATTGCTTTGGAAACTGGGAAAAGCCCTGCAAATCCGTTAAATCAAAAATTTCATTTAAATCGAAAAAAAGGAAATCTGCCCGAAGCTAAAAAAAATGCTTTGGAAGCAATAAAATATATCGAAGAAGCACGTCCGAAATTACTATCCGACACCGAAACGCAAACGAGATTTTTAAAAGGACAAGCGCAGCATTATGAAAATTTGACGCTGATTTTAAGCGAATTGAAGGAAAATGAAGACGCGCTAAAATCCGCCGAATTGTTCAAAGGCAGAGTTTTATTCGATATTATCCAAACCGGCAAACCTTCGATTTCAAAGGCTTTATCAGCGGAAGAACGCACGACTCAAACAAAATTAAAGCAATCAATCAATGAAATAAGTCGAGAATTGACACGCGAAAACCAAAGAGAATATCAAAATAAACCGCGAATTGCCGATTTGGAGAAAAAACTCGGTCAAGCGCGGCTCGAATATGAAGATTTTCAATTAAAACTCTATGCGACAAAACCCGAATTAAGAATAAGACGCGGCGAATTTCAGCCAATTTCGCTTGATGAAATTTCCGCTCTTTTTCCCGATGAAAAAACCGCTTTTTTGGAGTTTGCGGTAACGGGCGGCAAAACTTTTCTCTATGTCATCACGAAAAACGGCGGCAAACCTTCATTGCAAATTTATCCGATTGAACTGAAAAAAGAAGATTTGCAAAAACAGGTTGGCGAATTTCATAAAATCGTTTCCGATTCGGCAATCAATCTGAATTATAAAGAACCTGCCCGCAAACTTTTCGATTTGCTCTTAAAACCCGCGTCCGCCCGGCTTCGCGGCAAAACTTCGCTCAT
>CALMEH010000072.1 GCA_937863115.1 uncultured Acidobacteriota bacterium | reverse complement strand
CGTTCCGCCGAGCATCGCCAAAACTTCCGTCCAATTTACGTCATAAAGATTTTTTTCTTCGATAAAATCGAAAATATTTATTTTTTCAGCCGCCGGAAAATTTTGCGCCAAGGCCGAAGCCGCCAGAAATTCGTGAATCGTCAAATGTAAAAACGAATAAAACGAATCGTTTGAAGAATCGGCGGGCGGTTTTCCGCCGACGAAAATTCCGCAAACTCTGCTCAAATCTTCGGATAAATTTTGAACGATTTCTTCGTATTTTTCATTTTCCGCCGTCAGTTTGAAAACAAAATCCGAACTTTGTGTTGCCTCATTGCCGAATTTTCGTGAAAATTCCGAATAAATGTTTTCGACATATTGATTTTTCAAAACCGAAAGCAAATCTTTTTTGCTGAAAACAAGTGTTCTTTTGTCATTTTTGCGCCATAAATTCAATGAAACAGGTTTGAGCAAACTAAGTTTTTCAGTCGGCTCTTTTAGAAAATCGGACAATTTTACAGACGCATCGCGGCGGCTTTCCCGATTTTCAGAAATCAAAAGATTATTTATCGCCGCGTGATACAACGCCGTGCGTGTAAACGGTAAATTTTTCCCGATTGAATCAATCTGGCTCTCGTCCGCCGAGCGGTTTATTTTTTCAGAATCTTTTAACATTTTGCTCAAAACGAAACAGATAATCGAAAGAATCAAAGGATTTGCCGCCAGCGTTTGCAGATTCGAACTGTTTATCCAATCAATCAAAACCGGAATTTCCGTTTCATTCAATTCCTCCAAATAAGCGGTTAAAAAATATTCTTGCTGCGCGGCGGTCAAACCGCCCAAAGTAAAAACGGGAAAGTCGGGCAGAACTTCCTGATGAGTTTCAAAACTGACCGTGCGGCAGGTAACGACAGTCGGACAATTTTGAAAAATTTGAAGCGTGTTTTTCAGCGGTTCGTAAAGTTGCCCGCTGATTTCGTCCAAACCGTCGAGCAATAACAAAACTTCGCCTCTTTCCAGCCAATTTTTCCAATGTTCCTTCATCGGGCGATGCGGCAGAGATCGAAATTTGGTTTCCAGATAAAAATGCAAATCTTTCAACGCCGAATTTGCCGCAATTTCTTTTTCCCAATCGGTTAAATTGATGTGTGCCGGAACAAATCGAATGTCGTCTTTGGTGGTTAATTTCCAAATAGTTTGATCGCCGCCGCGAAGTTCGTTTTTGTTACAGCCCCAGGCTAAATATTTGCAAAAAGTAGATTTACCCGCGCCCGGTCCGCCGAGCAGAACGAATCGCGGCGTGTCCCCCGCAAAGTTGTCCGGCAGATTCTCGTTTCCCAAAACCTTCTGAAAATTCGTCAAAACTTCTTCCGGTGAATGCGAAGATTCGAGCATCAGATATTTCTCTTTTAAAAGATTTTCTTCCCAATGTCCGACGGTTTTTTTCCGAAGTTTTCGGCTTTCGTCTTGCTTGCCGTTATGCGGATTTTTGTTGATTTCGTGCGGTAAATCGCTGTGTTTGACCGTAATCAACATGGGCATCATTTGAAAATTTTCACCAATCGGAACATTTTTATCCATCCATTTGATTTTCTCGAAACCGCGATGTTCATTTTCGATTACGGCTTGTTTTTCCTTAACTTCATTCGCCAGATATTTGATAACGTCTTCGATGGTTTCGCAGGCGATTATCTGCGCGTTTCGGGCGCGTTCGTCGGGATTTTCGCGCAGAGCGTTTTCTGCTTTGATGCGATTTTCTTCGGCGACGAAAATTTTCGCCATTCCGCCAGAAACCGCTTTTTGTATTTTATTCGAGATGCCGCCGACACCGACAAGCCGCGTGTTTTTTGATAATTCCATTGCGGCGGTAACGGCGAAATAGACGTTATCCAGAGCGAAAACCGAAGTTTTCTCCAAATATTCGGTCAACACTCGAAACAAACACAAATAAATGGCGGCGGCGGCTGAAGTTCCGTCAATTCCCCAGAGAAATTGTGATTTCATTATGGCGGCTTGATTGATTTTGAAGGTAATTTCGAAAGAAGCGTCAATTTTTGAAAGCGAATCTTCCTTGTCGAAAACAGCAAATTTTTCCGTCAGATGTTCCCAAACCTGTTCGATGCTTTTTAAAAAATCGTTGGCGTAATTGAAAAGTGAATTTTGTTTCGGATTCGGGTAAATTTCTCCGTCGCCGCCGCCGTGTAGGTTAATGGTCAAATCACACAAAACGCCGTTTTTCCGGTCGCCGGTTTCGAGCAGAACTTTTATTTTTTCTTGCTGTAGCGATTTTCTTTCGGCTTTTTTCAGCAAAAGATACGCGGCGTATTGCCAGTTCGGATCAATTTCTTTTTCTGTTTGAATGAGCTTAAAAAAATTGTTTTTTGATAAAATTTCCGAATCGTGCAAGGCGCGTTCGGATTGAATTATTAAATTTTCGGCGCGTTTTAACTGGTAATTCCATTGAAGCTCATCAAAAGAGGAATCTTCTTCGCCCGCATCACGCATTGCTTTCTGCCAGACATCCCATTTTTTTAACTGCGATTTGAGATTTTCGATATTTTCTTCGCGTCGCAGCACGTCGAAAATACCGCATTCGGCGTGCAAATCGTTGATGAAAAATAGCTTATACCATTTCGGTAAAGCCTCCAATTCTTTCATTTCTCGAGGTATTTCAAGCGACATATTCGATTTTATGCGTTCGATTTATTCAGATGATTGGTTATTTTCTCCGCAGCTGCTTTTTGATTTTCCGAACCGTTTCGCATTTTTTTCAGTTCGTCTTCGATTTTGTCAATGTCCGTTCGGGTTATTTGTTCGGTGAGAATTATTCGGGAAATTTTTAATTTTGCGGCGGGCGCGGAAATTTTTCGTTTGTTTTCGGGAATGATAAAGGTCGTGCCAAAGTTGTCGTTTCTTTTGAAAAGAATTTTCGTGTAAAAATCGTTTTCCGCTTCAAGCGTGATAAGTGCGCCTTCAAGATTCGGGTCGGTGAAAAAGATTTGAATTTTCAATGATCCTTCGATCTCGGCAGAATATCCGTAACATTTTTGTCCGTTCGTCAGACTGAAATTAAAATCAATTTGATTTTCGTCCGGTGCGCCGAAACCGAAGTCCCGATTTGTGCTATAACGATAAAAAATAATCGCGCCGACCAATTCTTCAAAAATATTTTTTGCTTCGGCGACCAATGAACCGACGACATCGGCGGCTTTTTGCGGAGCGTTTTCGGTGGTTGTTTCCGTGTCTTCAAGTTTGTCGAGCCATTGTTTCATCTCATTGATTTGAAGGCGAATTTGCGGATTTCGTCGAAAATGAGCCTCGATTCGCGCCGCCGTCAGCGCGTCGCAATCTTCGTCCAGATAACTCATCAAATTTTCTTCGGTGGGCGGAACTTCGAGAAAGTTTTCGATTAATTCGAACACTTCGCCGTTTGTCTTTTCAATATTCATTTCTTGTCTCTTTTTTTCTTCTGTAAATCTCGAGGGTTGATGTAAGACTTAAGCAGACTGGAATTTAAAGTTTTACTGATAGCTTTTTTTAAGTCTCTGCCGTATAAATCTTTTACTTTGCCAACTGAAATATTCAATATTGTCGCAATTTCTTCATTGGTTCTATCTTTTAATTTTAACTCACATACTTGCCGTAGTGTTTCGGGAAGTTTCGTAATAATTTCCCGAAATACGGTTTCAATCAAATCTTCGTGTTCAATTTTTTCGATAAAATTCTCTTTATCTTCGACTATATCTTTTAGTGTTATATTGCTATTTTCGTCTGAAATCGGTGCGTCGAGCGAAACGGCATCAAATTTTAATAATTTTTTGGCTTCATTAAACAGCAGAAAATAAAACTTTCGGGCATAAAACGCTTTGAGCGAATAACCTCTGGTAACGTCGAATGATTTAATGTTTTGATTTATCAGAAATGATATTCTTTCCTCCAATTCATCGCTCGAAACTCGAGGAATTTCTTTTTTGACCAAATCAATTTGATAAATTGCGAGCCGTTGCAGATAGTTGAAAACCTTTTCACCTTTTTTGTAAATTAAATTCAAAAATCTTTCCGTTTCATCGTCGCTGAGATATATTTGCGAAAGCGAGTATTTGTCGTTAATAAGCAGACAATGAAGGATTTTATCCGACAACGATTTTATTTCGTCAGCGGTCAGTTGTTCAAAATTTCTTCCTTTTTTGATTGTATCTATTTCCGAAGAAACGACCGCTAAATAAGCAGCTTTATTTTCTTTATTAATTCGAGTCGTTAAAAGTTTGCCCGAAAAAAAATCGGCAGAAGCAATAAAAAATTGCTGTTCCGAATTCCGAAAAGTGAATAATGCAACTTTGTTTCCCATTTTTAGGAAAAGCCTTTCTTCGGATTTCATTTTTTCAAATGCGGTTGACGAACCAGCTTTGAGTGCTTCTAAAATTTCATTTTTTTCTTTACGAAAATCTTCAAAAGATTCGCTTTTCGACATCGGTTTCAATTTCTCCTTGAACGGTTGTGTTGTTGTGGATTTCACATCAGCATAACACAGTTGTTTTCATCTTTGGAAGCGTTTTGCCGACGATAATAAGGATTCGCGTCGAATTTTCCTGCAAACATTTCATCTTTGAGATAATCCAGTTTTATCGCATTTTGCGGCAGAGATTCTTTGACGATATATTGTTCTTCCGGTTTCATCCTCAAAAGTTGTTGTGCGTCAACACCGATTAATTTTTCGATTTCAATCTCGGTGAGCAAACTGTTCGGTTGAAAAACCTGAATTATATCAACATTTTCAAAAATCGTTCGCGTCATATTTTGGCGTGGAAACAAAATTTATCAGGTCGAGCGGATTAAAACAATCGGGTTCATCGGTCAGAAAATGAACTGGATAAATCAGAATTACATTATAATTTTGTTCGTTGTGATAGCGTGAAATCGTCAGATACAGTTCGCCCTTTATATCAAAAATGACTTTCGAGCCTTCAAAATTGAGTAAATTCTGAATTACCACAGTGCGTGATTTTCTGCTTCCAGTTCTGCCGATAGTTGCCAGATGCCCTTCACCCCGATAGTTTATAATCTCTGAATTTTCTGTTGGACTTTGAACTTTTGCAAATCCGAGTTTTTGCTGCTTGCGCTGTTGCAAACCTAAAATCATTAGATTTGAAGTTGGAAGCAAACTTTCTTTTTTATTCTTGATTATCATAATCCGTATCTGTTGTTTCCTCTTAAGTTTTTCTAACGTAATTGCTCGGAATTATCTATTTCGCCCGTTATTAATTGTTTCAGTTGATAAAAAAAGTAAGTTGCAAAAACATTCATGCTGTAAATGAAACGATATCTGCAAACGATACACGGAACACTCTGTTAAAATGAGAGAATGAGAAAATACGATCAAGAATTTAATGAAAACATGATTAATACTGCCGTAAGCAACTTGAAACAGTTTGTAAAGACAGTGAGCCGAACAAGAAGAAGTCGGTAATGGGAAACTGGATTATCGTGGTTGAAATGGATAATGAAATTTTAAACAGCTATTTTTGATTTAATTTTAAGCGCGATACAAGTTTGTTGACTGGGAAACGCTAAATTATCTGATTTGTCCTTTGTGTCGGCTAGAAAGTTAAGTGTTGCTATTACGAATGTCTCGGCAAAAGTTTAGCTTAAATGTTATCTGGCTGGTTGTTTTCCCTCTGTGGCTAAATGATGCGGAAGTTTTGTGATAAATTATGAAATACATGGGAGGTAGTTGATTTGTGAGCAAATGGTTGTCGAAAAAGAAAACAAAGAAGTTTGCTGAATTTGTTGAAACGGAGAATCCTCAGTTGAGTTTATTCACGTTACTTGAAAATGACCGCGATGATTATTCTCATACGATAGAATTGTATGATTTTCTGCCGAAGTTTGTTTTTGGAAAGCCAGAGCGTATTTCGGGCAAATTTTTGGAAACAATTGAGCGGGATTTTGTCTGCCGCAAAAATAACTACCGTCTAAGAATGACTCCGGCGCGGATCAAGGATGCTAATGGGACTGAGCGTGATACATTCCCTGGAAAACGCGAAGAAATGGTGGAAGATGCTTTGCGTAAAATGGCGGCTGACGGTCGTAGTGCGAAAGCAGTTTACTTAAACGGACAGCTTTCGGTTGTTTTTTCTCGATTTGCTTTGCAAAAAGAGTTGGAAGAACACGGACATTCTTATGATTATCGTCAGATTGAAGAAGCAATCATTACCTTATTCTCGGTTTCGATTGAAGTTACTCGTGAAGACGAAGATATAACCGTTGCTTTTCATCCGATTGAAGCATATGGGTTTAAGGGTCGGGATGAAGAAAGCGTAACTTTTGTCAAATTTTCCCCGTTGGTTACGGAAAGTATTCAAAAAAACGCTTTTCGGTTAGTTAACTATCAGCAGTTGATGAGTTACAAAACGACGATTGCCCGACTTTTGCATAAAAGGATGTCTCATAATTTCTCGCAAGCTGCAAAAAATGAGGTTTATCACATTTCGACAAATACTATTTATCGTGATTTCGGATTGAAAAAATTGAGTAATCTGGGTTTACAGGTTATCGAAATTAAGAAAGCTCTGGAAGAATTGATTGAAGCAAATGTGGTTTTGTCTTATGAAGTGAAGGAAGTTTTTGATTCAAAGCGAAAGAATAAGAAAATTGATTGTGTTTTTCAGATTAAACATCATCAGTCTTTTATTGATGAGGCGATAAATTCAAATAAAGATGTGAATATGAGGAAATTTACGCCGGAGGTTCGCGGTAAATCTTTTCGTCAGACTAAAAATCGCTGCTTTCCGAAGAAAAAAATTGTAGATTGAATTTTATTCTGTGGCGACAAGGGATAAATTCTTTAAAAGGGTTAAAATAAGAAAGGATAAGAGGTTAGGAACTGGAAGATACGAATTAACACCCTTACTTTCAGTAGTTTGGCGGTTTTAAACATTAAGTCAGAACTCTATGATTTCACCAAAGGTTAGGTCAGAACTAGAATTGAAATTTGAAAAGATTAAGTCAAAACTAGAGTTTTTTGCTTTAGGGTTAAGTCAAAACTAGATAGTTGCTCAAAAAGATTAAGTCAGAACTAGATTTTTCAACTCAAATGCCTTGAAAAATCTAAAAAAATGAGTTGTTTTTGGCAAAAAAAGGTGGGGTTAAGTCAGAACTAGATAAAATCTTAGGTCAGAACTAGATAATTTGGCGAAAAACCTTAAGTCAGAACTAAATAATTTGTTATCCAAGCTGTATTTATTATTTGCTATCCGAATGAATGTGAATTTGGAGAGATTTTGGGTTGGACTGGTGGTTGATTTCAGGAAATTGTGGTGAAAGGTTAGGTCAGAACTAGGGGATTTGCCTTGCATTATCTGAATCAGGTAAATTAAACCTTAAGTCAGAACTAGATACTTGTGATTTTAATCTCTGATTCGTTCCTTAATTTTTCACTATAAGTTCCCTGTTTTAAGAATTCTGTTTAAAATTTTTGACCAAGAAATTCGGACTAGATGTGTGATTGCGTCTGATAACGAACTAAAGAGTGGTTTGTTTTTTTGTATTGTAAAATAAACTGGGAAGGTTTTTTAATTTTGGGATAGTGGGAGTCGCTCGTAGTTTGTTTAACTTGGGAATTGAAAATTTGTTAATATTGTAGAGATTATATGGTTAGTTTTCCGCTTCTAGAGAATCTTGAATGGTGAGATATTCTTCTAATTCTTTGGCAAATCTTTTGTTTAATTCTGAGGTGTAATGGTATGAGCGATAGTCTTTAGTTATTATTTGAGAAGCAATATTATAAAAAAATCGTCCTTACATTCTTTGTACATTATTGAATATTTTGGTGTGTAAATACTTTTTATCAAGAATTTTGCAGGTTTTCCGCATTCTTGAGCATTAAATACAAACTCAAATGTTTGAATGCAGGTTGTTTGTATTAGCGAGATTGCTTTTGTTTCTATTGGACTGATCATGAGATTAAATTTTAATTTTTATTGCTCTAGTTTTAAAGCAGTTATGTAAAATTATTATAAGATTATCGGACGCAGTTTTATAATATCTAAAGTTTTACTCCAATTTCCAACACTTAAATATTTGACGACTTTCATTTTCCTGTTGCTTTAACCAATCTATTAAATAAAATCGGGCGGCTAATTTCTCTCGAACGGGAACAACTTTATTTTGTTCTTCAAGATTCAGATAAATTCTGTGCTTGTTCCTGCGCTCCCAATCAAAAAATTCGCTTCGGTCACGTCTTCCGAAGCCTTCGCGCAAAACCGTATATGGTGCATTTTCCTTAATCGCCAACGCACCGATAGCGTTCATAAAATTTTCAGTCGAATGTTCAAAAGCTGGCTTGTCTTTGACATTGCCGCAATGAATCGTCATATAGGGACTGACATATATTTTTCCGTCCGGCTCACGCTCACATTTTGATCCTTCGCAAACAAACCGCGCCCAGATCAAAATTTCTTCCAATCTTTCAAGGCTACCCGAAATAAATTTGTAAGGCTCGCTAGTTTGTTCTTTTTCAAAATAAATCGAATAAGGACTAATAAGAGTTGGATTAACTATCTCAATGAAATAGTCACCTAATTTTGCAATTTTCGATTCGGAAACATTGCTGTTGAAAGACTCTGCTGACAAATCGTGCGTGAACCACTGATGTTCATGCGAAGCCGTGATATTTCGGGTTTGATTATGCAAAGAACCTTCAGCGGAAACAAGTTGGCTAAAAAACGATAAACTGACTAGACCGATGCCGCAAGCGAAATAATGAATCCAGAACTGCGCCCCATTATTATGCAGTAAAATAGCAACATGCCGATTATTTTCCCAACAATCCAAATACAATTTTCCGTTTTTATCAAGCCGTGAGGCATTCAAAAATTCTTTTAAATGCGAATCAGTAGTTGAAAAGACAGATAAACAGCCTGATTGGTAAGATCTTCTTAACTATGGAAAATCAACTAATCGAAATATATCTGTTTATCTGTCAAATTTACGATACTCGCTTCCAGACTTGTTTTCAACGCCAAAGCAATAATCAAGTGCCGCACTTTACTGACCAAGAACTTGTTTGCATTTGGTTTTTCGGGCATTTGAACCAAAAATTCAACAAACGTCAAATCTACGATTTCATTCAAAATTACTGGGCTGATTGGTTTCCTGCGCTACCCAAATATCAAACTTTCTCTTATCGCCTGAATCTTCTTGAACAGACTTTTCAATCCATCGGGGAGGAACTTTTCACTCATTTGCGCCTTTCACAAATTCCCGAACACGATCATCTGATTGACTCATTTCCGGTGATGTTGGCTTCAAACGGACACGCTTACACCGCAAAAGTGGCGCGGGAAATCGCTGATGTCGGTTACTGCGCCGCCAAGAAAACCTACTTTCACGGAGTTCGTCTGCACACCATCGCCACTCGTCGCTTTGCGGCTTTGCCGAATCCGGCGCAAATCTGGCTCTGTGAAGCCTCACACCACGACTCGACTGCCGCCCGTGAACAATTTCTCACTCTGCCAAATACCTCTCTGATTGCCGATTTAGCTTATCCTG
>CALMEH010000071.1 GCA_937863115.1 uncultured Acidobacteriota bacterium | reverse complement strand
TCTTGCTGTGCAAGTTTATTGAGTGAAACACCGAAGTGTTTCAAGTAGCTCGGCAATTCATATTTCCTGCGAACTCGTTCTTCTTCTTTCTCGATTTTGCGGATGCGAGTTCGCGCCGTCTGTGCGACTTCTTCCGCCGGAACGCCCAAATTTTGTAGAACGTCATTTAAAATACTGCGTTCGTCGTTCGATAAAACGTAGAAAATATCGCTGGCATCAATAATGCGGCGGCTTTGCGAACGCGCCCTGTCCATTGAGCGTTTGAAAAGTTCGGTCGTTTCCGGCGCAATGCGAAAACCTGTGCCGATATGCTGTCTGCCGCTTTCCATACGCTTTTCGATAAGCAATTTCACAGAACGCGGATCAACAGCCAAATCGCGCATCGTTGCGTTAAAAAGGTCGGATTCTTCCGTGGTTATCGCGTGCAAAATATGTTCAATCGCCACATAATTTTGGTCGCGCCTTTTCGATTCCGCCAACGCCGTTTCCAAAATACGCCGCCCGCTGTCGCTGAATTTGTCTTTGTATGCGTCAATATCTGCCATAAAATTTATTAAACTCCAAAATCTTTATGATGCCTTCATCAGTGCGTTTTATGCCAAGAAATATCTTAACATTTTGAGAATAGATACGAAAAGAAATCTGCAAAAGAATTTATTTGTCTTCCGATTCTTCGTCGGGCAAAGGTTTAAGCTCAACGCGGTCGTAAATCTCTTGTAAACTGAGTTGACAATCAATTGCTTCAATCCGTAAATTATCGGAAAGTGTGTCGAGGCTTCGATAAATCCAATTTCCGTCTGCTTGTTTCGTAAAATGTTCGATAAAACAATATTCCTGCGAAACTAAAATATAGTCAGTCAAAGTTTCGTTGCCCATACGGTAACGTATGAATTTTTTCGAGCGGTCATATTCGGCAGTCGAAGGCGAGAGAACTTCAAAAATCACTTTCGGATTCGTCAAAACATCTTTCTTTTTGTCGTGAAATTGCGGTTCGCCGCAAACGATCGTCAAATCAGGATAAGCAAAAAGACTCGCCGTCGAAGTTCGCACCTTCATATTCGGCGACAACGCTTCGCACGGTTTTCCTTTTAATTTGTTACGAACTTCGCCGCTCAAATTTACACAAACGCGGTTGTGCGAAAGACTTTCGCCAGCCATCGAATAAATTTCGCCATCGAGAAATTCGTGGCGCGAACTGCTTTCACGTTCAAATTTCAAATAATCTTCCGCCGTAAAAACAGTTTCGGTTTTAAGTTTTGCCAAACCCATAAATTTTTATTCGCTTGCGGTATTTGCCAAACCTTTGCCGACTTGGACACGCGCCGGACGCAGTAATTTTTCGCCGAATTTGTAGCCGCGCGAATATTCCGAAGTGATTTTGCCGTCGTTTTCGGCTTCGGTTTCAACCATATCAATCGCTTCGTGAAGTTCGGGATTAAAGTCTGTTCCAATCGAAGGAACTGCTTCAACGCCAACGCTCATCAAGGCTTGTTCAAAACTTCTCGCTGTGCCTTTCACACCGCCCAAAAGATGTTCGAGCGAAGAATCTTTTTCGGCGTGGTCAATTGCCAAATTCAAATTATCAAGAACGGGAAGCAGTGTTATTAGAAAATTAAATTGACCTTGCTTGGCGCGGTCTTCCAAAGTTTTCTGCATTCGCGCCCGCATTTCCTGTGTTTCGCGTTCCATTTGCGTTTTGATTTCTTCAAATTTTGCCTGAACGCCAACCAATTTTGATTCAGCCGCTTCGCGCCGTTCGGTCTCTGCTTTCAATGCCGTTTCCAATTCGATTTCACGCGCCGATTTTACAGGTTCTTGAGTTTTTTTCTCTTTAAATTCTTTTTTATTCACAGGAATTTTCTCGCCGTTTTCGTCTAAAATATCTTCTAAAATTTCTTCGTTGTTAATAGCTTGTTCGCTCATTTTCTTTTTCTTAAACCACGTCATAAAATTTGATAAATAATTGCTTCTATCAGTCTAGCAAACCATTTATCATTTTGGTAATTATCACCGCAGAGACGCGGAGACGCAGAGGTTTTTTATAAGTTTTCTCTGCGTCTCCGCGTCTCTGCGGTGATAAAATCTTACGCCGAAGCCGTTGCCGCATCTGCCGTGAAGTTCAATGCGCCGTTTTCCGCCGCAACTTTGATAGTTTGCCCGCTTTTGATTTCGCCGTTCAAAAGTTTTATTGCCAGCGGATTTTGAATCATAGTTTGAATCGCGCGTTTCAAAGGTCTTGCGCCGAAAGTCGGGTCGTAACCTTCTTGAACGAGCAGTTCTTTTGCCGAATCTTCGAGCAAAATCGAAATGCCGCGTTCCGCCAGATTTTTACGCAATTTTTCGAGTTGCACGTCAATAATCTGCGCGATTTCTTCTTTTCCAAGTTGCGTAAAGACGACAATATCGTCAATCCGATTTAAAAATTCCGGTTTGAAATGCGAACGCAAAACGTCTAAAACCATCTCTTTTATCGGCGTATCAACCAAACTGCTGGCGTTCATAATTTCACGCGAACCGAGATTGCTCGTCATAATCAAAACCGTATTTTTGAAGTCCACAACGCGCCCTTTCGAGTCTGTAAGTCGTCCGTCATCAAGAATTTGCAATAAAATATTGAAAACGTCCGGGTGCGCTTTTTCGATTTCGTCAAACAATACGACCGAATTCGGACGACGACGCACGGCTTCGGTCAATTGTCCGCCTTCGTCATAACCGACGTATCCCGGCGGCGCACCGATCATTCTGGCAACCGCGTGTTTTTCCATATATTCCGACATATCGAGCCGCACCATCGCGCGTTCGTCGTCGAACATAAATTCCGCCAAAGCCTTCGCCGTTTCGGTTTTGCCAACGCCCGTCGGACCAAGGAAAATAAACGAACCAATCGGACGATTCGGGTCTTGCAAACCTGCACGTGCACGTCGAACCGCATTTGCAACGGCTTCCAACGCTTCGTCTTGTCCGATAACCCGTTTTCGCAAACCTTTTTCCATCGAAACGAGTTTTTGCATTTCGCCATCGAGCATTTTGGAAACGGGAACGCCCGTCCATTTAGCGACGACTTCCGCAATATCTTCCTCGTTGACTTCTTCTTTCAGAAAAACGCCGTCTTTTTGCAAATCGGCAAGCCGAATTTGTTCGGTTTCAAGTTGTTTTTCGAGCGTCGGAATCGTGCCGTATTGCAATTCTGCGGCTAAATTAAGGTCGCCGGCGTTTCGCGCTTGCTCAAGTTGCAATTTGGCTTGTTCCAATTGCTCTTTCCCGCCGCGCATTTTCTCGATTTCTTCTTTTTCCGACTGCCATTTCGCCTTCATTCCGCCGGATTTTTCCTTCAAATCGGCAATGCGTTTTTCGATGTCTTCGAGCCGTTCTTTCGCTTTCGTGTCGGTTTCACGCGACAACGCTTGACGTTCGATTTCAAGTTGTAAAATCTCGCGCTCCAGAACGTCAATTTCAATCGGAAGCGAATCAATTTCGATACGCATTTTCGACGCGGCTTCGTCAATCAAATCAATCGCTTTATCAGGCAAAAATC
>CALMEH010000070.1 GCA_937863115.1 uncultured Acidobacteriota bacterium | reverse complement strand
AAAACTTTGGAAATTTCCAATGGAACTGCCGGATTTATTTCGTGCGGCGATTTCAATGGATCGGCGTTTCCTTCTAAAATTTCAATCGAACGCTCCAGCGCATCAGTCGGCATTTGCGTCGTCAAAAGATGATAAAGTGTTGCGCCGAGCGCGTAAATATCGCTCGAAGCATCGGCGGCTTTTTCCAGATTTTTTTGTGCGTCTTCGTCGTAGCTGTTTAAAATTAGATTTTGCGAAGCCGCGTCCAATCCGCTCCAGATTTGTTCAAGCGGCAGATAATTCAATTTGCCCGGATTAACTTCTTCCGTCAGACTCGAAATGATTAATTTTATTTCGCCTGCGGGCGTTAATTTGATATTTTCGGGTTTGATGTTTCGATGCACCAACGGCGGCGCAAAATTGTGCAGATAACCGAGTGCATCAAGTAATTTTTCCGTCCAGTTTGAAACTTCCGCCAACGGAAAAGGTTTCTTCACGCGCTTGAGCATTTCGCTCAAAAAACTTCCGGCGGCAAATTCGGAAACCAGATAATTTGCGTCAACCTCTGTAAACCAACCGTGAATTTTCAAAATTGACGGGTGCTGAAGCCGCATTAAGGTTTTCGCTTCATCGGCAAACGATTTTTTGAGCAATTCGGTTTGTGCGACGGTCATCACCTTTTTCATTCCAACCGGAAATTGTTTGAGAATTACACTAGTTTGATGAACGTCGTCAAACGCTTCAAAATCTACGCCTGAAAGCGGTTGAATGACACGAAAACGTCCTTGTTGCAGTATTTGATTTGTTGTCAGCATATAGGGAATTGGAGAGCGTTTGTAAAGCAGCCAAACCTATTATAGCTTTTTTGTGTATAAAATGGAAGAGTATTGTTTTTAAAAATTTAACAGCGTTATCTATTGCAATTAAAAGAAAAAAGGCTGAGAGATTTCGATTCGGTGAATCGAAATCTCTCAGCCTTTTTTTGAATTATCGGCAAAATGCAGTTTTAATAATTACCTTTTTGCTTTTGAATTACACGGTCATAATTTTCCTTTGACTTCGTGTAATTCGGATTTAATTGATAGGCTTTGCGATAATCGTTTGCCGCTTGCTTCAGATTGCCCAATGTTTCGTAGGAAATACCGCGGGCATTATACGGAAGATACGCATTCGGGTTATTTTCGCCGAACAATTGAATGGCTTTCGTATATTCGGTAATTGCCAGATTATCGCGGTCTGTATTTGAATAAATCAATCCGCGATAAACATACGAATTAATGAAATTCGAGCGGATTGAAATTGATTTATTAAAATCTTGCAACGCAGAAGTGTAGTTTTCGGAATTATAATAAATCGCGCCGCGCTTGTAATACGCCAAACCAAAACTCGGAAATTCATTTATTGTCGAAGTGCAGGCTCTGATTCCGGGGGTTGGATCATCGCTACCCGAATCAAAATTCATACATTTGATATAATCTTCCTTATTCAAAGCCGGATTCAGCCTGATTGCCGTTTCGTAATCTTCATACGCTTTGGTGACTTCGCCCGTGTAATGATAGATAAAACCGCGTCGAACATAAACGCGGGCATCGCGCGGATTGAGTTGAATCGCTTTGTTGTAATTTAGCAAAGCGTTGTCAAAATCGTTTTTATCGTAAAAATCATCGCCGAGTTCACCATAATAATCGGCATCGGTGGAATTGTTGTTGCTGGTGTTGTTTGAATTTATATCGCCCGCCCCGCTTCCGCCGCCGTTCAAAGCATATTCGCTTTCAACACGGTCTAAATTGTTTTGCGCCAATTCATAACCCGGTTGAATTCTTAATGCCGTGCGATAGTCATTTGCGGCAAGTTGATAATTGCCATTGTATTCGTAAGCTAACCCGCGATTGTTATAGGCATCCGCGCCCGGTTTGTATTGAATTGATTTCGTATAATCGGCAATCGCTCCTTCATAATCTTCGAGGTTTAAATAAGCCAAACCGCGATTGTAATAAGCATCTGCGGCACGCGCATTGAGCCGAATCGCCGCCGTAAAATTCGTAACCGCTTTTTGATAATCTCCATCATCTAAAGCCGTCAAACCTTGGTTGAAATAGTAATCGTAAGTTTTTGCCGTTCCTACAGGCTTGCGCGTTGTCGTCCGGCGTGTTGTGGTTGTCGAAGTAACTGTCGGTTTTTTTACAACCGGCTTTTTAGTTGTTGTTTTTGTTGTTGTTTTTGTTGTGCCGCGGGTGGTCGGCGTGATTCTGCCGCTTCCACCTTGCGCCCAAACGGAATTTGCCGCAAAAACAAGCATTACTGCCAACCCAAATAAATTACCAATATTTTTTAGCTTTTTCATAAATCTGTTCTCCTTAAACTTAATTACTCAATATCTTTGACGCATCTGAAACTCGTTTGGGCGTAAGTATCTGCGCCTTGCGCGAGCCAGCCGGTGCGATAAGTTGTTGTCGCATATTTATCGTCCGACTGATAACTTCCGCCGCGAATAACGCGAATATCGCCTTTCGGCACATCCGTCGGCAACTTTCCGTTCGGATAGGCTTTGAATTCGCTCGAAGTCCATTCCCAAGCGTTTCCGACCATATCATAAATACTGAACGGTGAAACACCGCTAAACTTGCCGACTTCGGTAAAATCTTTTCCTTCGCCGTGCGCGTTCGCCTTGCCTTTTTCCCAAGTGTTGCCCCACGGATAAATGCGTTTATCTGTTCCGCGTGCGGCAAATTCCCATTCTTCCTCAGTCGGCAGACGCTTATTCACAAATGTTGAATAAGTAACTGCTTGCCCGAAAGTTACGCCGACAACCGGAAGTTTTTCCGTGCCTGCTGGAAATTTTCCGTCTTTCCAAATTGAAGGCGCGGTGCATTTTCCGGCAGATACACATTTGGCGTAATCTTCGCGCGTAACCTCGTATTTATCCATATAAAACGATTTTACGGTTTCTTTGTGCGCGGGCATCTCGGCAAGATCACCTTTATCCGTTCCCATCGTAAATTCTTCGCCTTTGACCAAAACCATTCCTTCAGGCGCAGTTGACGTTTTATCGGAATTAGCATTCGTATTTCCGCCCGAATTATTTGAAGGCGAACTACTGTTGACAACCGTATTATTGCCGCTGCCGCCGCTGTCCGGCTGCATCATATACATTATGCCGAATGCGCCGCCACCGAGCAGCAAAAGAATACCTAAAATCGGAACAATCCAAAATGCTTTCGACGACTTTTTGGGTTGATTGTCCATCAGAAGCGAGTTTGAAATGCCTTGCGTCGGACTCGTAATCGTTTGCGTGGAAGGCGGAAAATTGTTTTCCGCAGTGTTCGATGCAGATTCGCTGAAAACGGTTTGTTGCGGAGTTTGCATACTTCCGGCAAATTGCGTCGGCTGATCAAACGGCGAAGCGGGTGGCGTTTCCTGTGGAGTCGGCGGCGTTGGCTGCAAAGAAGTTTCGGGGAAATAATTTTCCTTGATGAGCGGCAAAGTCGCGCCCAAATCTCTGCCTTGGCTATCAAGCAGACGTTTTTCGGCATCAGCGGCTTGTTGTTCGGCAATTTTGCGTTTCGTTTCCGCTTCTTCGAGCATTCGGCGGTTGATTTCCGCTTGTTTAAGTTGCTGTTCTTCGATTCGCCGACGGTCTTCTTCCATTCGCCGGCGTTCTTCTTCTATTTTTTGCTGTTGCGCGATTAATTCGGCACTTTTGCGTTCATGTTCCGCAGAAACTCCGGCAAACTTCGATTGCTCTTCGCGGTGGCGTTCGCTGTCGAGTGAAGTTTGCAAAGCCGAAAGCATCTGGTCTGCCGTCGCAAAACGATTTTCATACTCGATTTCCATCGCCTTCATAATCCAATCGGCAACTTCCTTCGGAATTTCGGGATTAAGTTTTGCAGGATATTCGAGCGGATCGCTTTTGCCGCCCCAAATTTCGAGCGCACGTTTGAGCGCGTCAATCGGCAATTTGTTCGTCAAAAGATGATAAATCGTTGCGCCCAAAGCATATAAATCGCTTCGCGCATCGGCATTGTGGCTCATTGCACGAGTAGATTTTTCATCGTGGCGTTGTGTGATAACTTCTTGAAAAGTCGGATCAAGAACGCGCAAAATCTGTTCGAGCGGCGAATAATTAAGCGTTGCCGCCACAAAAGTCTGATTTGAAACGGTTTCCGATGCGGCGGCAGAATCTTTGCCTTTAGCAATGCCGAAATCAAGCAATTTTATTTTGCCGCGCGAAGTCAATTTCAAATTTTGCGGCTTAATATCGCGGTGAATCACCGGCGGATTCAAGGTGTGCAGATAATCGAGCGCATCAAGAAGTTGCGAAGTCCAATGCAGAACATTTGCCAGCGGAAACGCGGCTTGACGGCGTTCAAGAAGCGATGCAAGGTCTTCGCCATCAACGAGTTCCATCACGAGATATTGGCGGTCGGTTTCAACGAAATAATCCCGAACGTGCGGAAACGCTTCGTGTTTGACCATCGCCAAAATTTTCGCCTCGCGCTCGAATGCGCCGCGAACCATCTGTTGTTGTTTCGGAGTTGTAACTTTGGTTAAGTCAACCAAAATTTCTTTGAGCGCAACGGTCGTATCGAAAACATTGTCGTAAGCCTCATAAACCGCGCCCATTCCGCCGCGTCCTAATTGACTTTTAATTTGATAACGTCCGCGCAGGACTTCATTTATTGCCAGCATATCGTCAGTAAAAAAGTAATAAAAATGAAAAACTTTTTCGCAAATTATAACCGATTTGCACGAAAATAGAAAAAAAAATCGGCAATAATTCCCTAATTTTGAAATATTATCCGCCGTTTCGGTTATAAAAGGTATGAATGTCGGAACAGGAAGCAACAGCAACCTGATAATTTATAAAAATGTTCGGTTTCGGAAAAAGCACGGAAAAAGAAAATTGGGAAGATTTTGAGCAAGAGGCTTTGCCTCATCTCGAAGCGGTTTTTCGCACGGCGTATTGGCTTGTCCGCGACCGCGAAGAAGCCGAAGATTTGGCACAGGAAACCTTAGCGCAAGCCTTGAAATCGTTTCACCGCTACGAACGCGGCACCAATTGCCGGGCTTGGTTGACGCAAATTATGTATCACCTAAACAGCAATCGGAAGCGGAAACTCGGACGGATGAAAGTCGTCGAAGACACCGAAGAAATGATTGCCGAAACCATTGCTTTCGAGCCGGAAATTCCGCAAAAAGTTACGGACGAGGATGTTTTGGCGGCACTCGAACGAATTCCGCCAAATTTTCGTGAAATCGTAATTTTGGCAGATGTCGAAGAATTTGCGTATCGGGAAATCGCCGAAATGCTCCAAATTCCTTCGGGAACAGTAATGTCGCGTCTGCATCGCGGGCGCAAATTGCTACGCGTTGAACTTGCGGGATATGCACGAAATTACGGATTCAAAAACGTGGAAAAAACAGGAAGTTAAGATTTATGAACTGTAAAGATTTTAAAGAAATTGCCGATTCTTATTTGAGCAACGAACTTCTCGTAGAAACGAATCACGAAGTTTTGCAACACTTGGAAAACTGTGTGAATTGCCGCCACGAGCTCGGCGCACGGCGCGAATTGCGCGATGTTTTGCGCTCGGCGGTCAAAAACGCGCCGCACAGCCAAATCAATCCTTCGTTTGCGTTTAGATTAAAAAACAATTTACGCGAAAATTCCCTCGGCAGTGCAAAAGCGTGGAATTTTTTCGGTGCAAAGGCTGTGTTTGCAAGTCTTTTTACCTTTTTGATTTTGGCGGTCGCATTCGGCATAATTTGGCGCAAAACGCCGATGCAAACCGACAATTTGAATCCGATTAACACCAATCAAACGAATATAAATTTGCCGAAAGAAAATTTTAATCTTCGGCAAGCCGATTTTTCCGAAGCGCGAAAAGACGCGATTGACGATCATAAAAATTGTGCTTTGACGCATAATTTGAAGGAAAAGCCGATTTCTTTGAACGAAGCCGCGAAACTTTACGGCACGGCAAATAAAAATTTCGATACGGCAGTTATGGAATCTCTGCACAAGGTTTTTGGCGATAATGTAAAATTCATTAAGGCGCATTTTTGCCTTATTAACAACAGACGTTTCGCGCACGTTGTCATCGAATTTCAGAAAAAAATCGTTTCGATTTTGATGACAGAGCGGGAAAAAAGAGAGGAAACAAACGATAGCGATGCAATTTCGTGTCAGACGGCGGACAACTTACAAATCGCGTGTTTCGAGAGCGGAAAATATCGTCTTTTTGTCGTTTCGGATTTACCTGAAACCGATAATTTGCTGGTCGCACGAACAATTTCGCCAATGCTGAAAAAACATATCAGCCAAAACGAACGAAACGCGTAATTTGGAATAAAGTCGGCGGATTAGTGAATTTAAAAGTATGGAGAAAACAAATCGTTAAAAAAATGGCGCAAAACGAAATAAAATCCAGCGAAATCACGCCTGAAAGCGTTTATCTCAATCGGCGAAATTTTATCCGCGCCGCGCTTCTCGGCGGAACGACCGTTGCCACAGGTTTGGCTTACAGATTTTTCAACGAACCGCCGCCGAAGGAAATTGTTACGACGGAAATTCAGAACATTACAAAATCTACGGATTTTCCGCTCGAAGACAAACTCAATTCGTTTGAAGACATCACGACTTATAATAACTACTATGAGTTTTCAACGAGCAAAACCGGAGTTGCCCGTGCCGCGCAGGATTTTGTAACGCGACCTTGGACTGTCGAAGTCGGCGGATTGGTGCAAAAACCGGAAGTTTTCGACATCGAAGACCTTTTGAAATTTGAACAAGAAGAAAGAATATATCGTTTCCGATGCGTCGAAGGTTGGTCAATGGTCATTCCTTGGGTCGGCTTTCCGCTGAAGAAAATTCTTGATGCCGTTCAGCCGCTCGGCTCGGCAAAATATGTCGCTTTTCGGACTTTTTACGACGGCGGAAGTTCAAAAAATCCAGAAGTGAAATTACCTTCGGGTAGAAACGGAATGCAATCAAGTTTTTCTGCCGGAATTGATCTGCCTTACGTCGAAGGTTTGCGGCTCGACGAAGCAAATCATCCGCTAACTATTCTTGCAACAGGACTTTACGGCAAACAGATGCCGAATCAAAACGGTGCGCCGATTCGCCTGATCGTGCCTTGGAAATACGGTTTTAAAAGCATTAAATCAATCGTCAAAATCACTTTGACCAACGACGAGCCGCCGACAACTTGGAATATTGCCGCACGAAGCGAATACGGATTTTATTCAAACGTCAATCCAACCGTCGCGCATCCGCGCTGGTCGCAAGCGACGGAAAGACGCATCGGCGAACTTGGTTCACGCGAAACTTTAATGTTTAACGGCTACGCGGACGAAGTTGCGAAACTTTATGACGGAATGGATTTGAAGAAATATTTTTAATGACCGATATAAAATTCAACAAAATCTTACTTTTCACAAACGCGCTCGTGCCGCTGGCGTTGCTCTTGTTTGATGCTTGGCGTGGAAATTTGGGGGCAAATCCGATTGAGTTTTTTCTTCGCACAACCGGCGTTTTGACTTTGATTTTTTTGGTTGTCGGTTTGGCGATTACCCCTTTGCGGAAGATTTTCGGTTGGAATAATTTGATAAAATTTCGCCGAATGATTGGGCTTTACGCTTTTTTTTACGCTTTTTTGCATCTCGTAACTTACAGCATTTTCGATAAAAGTTTTGATTTATCGGCAATCGCATCCGATGTTTGGCAACGTCCGTTTATTGCAGTCGGAATGTTGGCGTTTTTTCTTTTGATTCCGTTGGCGATTACTTCGACAAACGGAATGATAAAACGACTCGGCGGCAAAAATTGGTCGCGGCTTCATAAATTATCTTATTTGATTGCGATTTTGGGCGCGATTCATTTTTGGATGATTGTAAAATCCGATTTAAAGTATCCATTTTTGTTTGCGGTTGTTTTGGCAGTTTTGCTCGGTTATCGAATTTACGATACATATAAAAAACCGAAAAAAAACCAGGAAAAGGCGCAAAAAAACACGAAGGAAAGCGAAGTTCTTTCGTGAAATTTTAAGCGAGTCGCGGTTGCTGCCCGTCTTGACTATTGGCAAACCTTATCTTTTTTGATTTCTGTTGATTTGTTCAAAATTGCGGCGGTAATCTTCGCCGTCAATCAAAACGGTTTTGCACATTTCGTAAAGGCGCGAGCGCAGACGAACGCCGATTCTGTCTTGCAAAGTTTCTTCTTTATCAGTTCTTCGGTCGAGATAATTTGTCGTAAAAATCGTTAATTTTTTATCGTTATAGCGCGTGTTGATGATGTTTGTCATCGTATCGCGCACCCATTCGGTTGGTTTTGAGGCGGCAAGTTCGTCTAAAACCAAAACTTCCGCATCAAAAATCGGCGCAAGCACACTAAATTCCGAAGTTTGCGTTTGCGTGTTGTAAGAATTTTGAATTTCCTTCAAAAGCGAACCTGATTCGTAAAAAACGCAATTAAATCCGCGCTTAGTCAGTTCCTTCAAAACCGCCACGGACAGATGCGTTTTGCCGACTCCGCAATTTCCCATCAACAAAATTCCCTGACCGTCATAATCGGGATGATAGGCGGAAGCTAATTTTCGTGTCAGCCAAACGGCATTTCTTTGTGATTCATTTTGCGGAATATAATTTTCAAAATCACATTTGGTATAGCGTTTCGGAATTCTCGCTTTGTCGAACTGATTGATTTGTGTTTTTTGTTTACGACATTCGCACAGACGCGCACCTTTGCCCGGCACAACTTCCATTCCTGCGCCGTAGCATTTTTGACAAACCTCTATTTCCTCATCCGGCTCGAAATCCGCGAAAAAATCTTGTTCGGGAACATCGGGCGATGGTTGCGGCACAGCATAAAGGGAATGAATTTTTGCCGTTTCCTGTGACATCTAATCCGTTAAAACACTTACTTAATTTTACTTTATTGACCTTGAAAAATACGAGTGAACTTTCAGACAAACTTCTTAAAGCATTTTGGATTATAACATCGAAATTTCAGATTTCAAGTTTTAATTCGCTTTTAAAAACTCAGTAAAAATGGGGCTTTCACGAAAGTTGAAAACCGTAAAAAGATGAAATCACTGAAAACACAGGACTTAAAATTTCAGGAAAATTTAACATTCGGCGAAAAAAATTGATTTTATCGGTTTTTGTGCTATATTTTGGTCTTTGGACTTTGGTTTTTGGTCTTTGATTTTCCGTAAATCCCACAAAGACCTAAAATCAAAAACCAAAGACCAATTACAATTTATGAGCATTTTACGCAGTTTGATGATAAAACTCGGGTTGGCTGATTTGAGCGCGGGACGCACGCCGATAACTGTTTTCGTGTTGGATGACGATCATCGGCGGCATCGGTGGTTTAAGAAACGCTTTACGGGCGATGAAATTGACCTTGCCGAAACGGTTGAAGAAGCAAAAGTTTTTTTACAGGAAAATTCCTACGACGCGATTTTTCTCGACCACGATCTTTTGCCCGAACATTACGAAACTAACGATCACGATGATTATTCGCGCACAGGTTATGCCATCGCCGAGTTTTTGAACGAAAACCCGAGACTCCAACGCGCCGCAACCATCGTCGTTCACACGCGCAATGCCGATGCCGCTATTAAAATGGTGCAAAAAATCCGCGATTCCGGCAGAAGCTGTGAATACGTCGCTTTTCCGATGCTCGATTTGAAAATCAAAAACTATTGGAAACGCTGAATTAAATTATTTATGGCACAAACTCTGGTTAAGTTATACGTTCACATAGTTTTTTCAACGAAGACTCGCGCCGATTTGATTTTGCCTGAAATTAAAGAAGAATTATTTTCATACATCGGCGGAATTGCCAACAATAATAAATCCAAACTACTGGCGGCTGGCGGCACGGAAAATCATATTCATTTGCTCGTTTCGATGAGCAAAAATATCGAACTCAGCAAACTCGTCGGCGACATTAAACGCGATAGTTCAAAATGGATAAAGACAAAGGGCAAAGAATATAATTTGTTTCAATGGCAAGACGGTTACGGCGCATTTTCAGTCGGACATACACAGATTGCAGATGTGAAAAATTATATTGCTAACCAAAAAGAGCATCACAAAAGCGATAGTTTTGAAGATGAATTTCGATATTTTTTGAACAAATATGAAATGGATTATGACGAGCGTTATGTTTGGGATTGAATATTTTACAAATTAGATTTTGTTTGTGAAATAGACGAATTCGGTTTTGTCCCTGAAAGAGACGTATTCAATAGCGTCGGGGGCAACCCGACGTAGAATTGCAACACGCGCCCGTCCCTGAAAGGGACGAATTAAAATCGGCGCGTTCAACAAATATCTCGAAAGACAAATTCGTCCCTTTCAGGGACGGCGCATCATTTTGGCTCTACGTCGGGATTCTCCCGACGCTATTGAATTTGTCCCTTTCAGGGACAGTTTGCAACATCAAATTTTATAAAAATCTTTTTTAACCCGCTGGTAGTTTTCATTCAAATCGTTTTCGAGCAAAATTATCGCCGCAATTCGGCGAATTATATTGGTAACTTCGGTTATTTCGTCCAGCGTCAGAGGTCTTTTCAACAGTTCGATTTCGCGGTAGCTTAACCATTTTTTGATGACTTGATAACCGCCGA
>CALMEH010000069.1 GCA_937863115.1 uncultured Acidobacteriota bacterium | reverse complement strand
CGACGGGTTACACTTACGATTCATTCGGGCGAATGATTTCGGAAACATATCCGTCAACGCGAACGGTCAAAGTTGATTACAACGCGGACGGCGATGTTTCGAGCGTTTGGGGAACAGTCGGAAGTCAAAACAGGCTTTATGCCAACGGATTTCATTACAACTCAGCCGGAGCAATGGAGCGAATGCGCTTAGGCAACGGCAAGTGGGAAACTTACGCTTACAACGAAAGACAGCAAATCACGGAAATCGCACTCGGAAACAGCGCAACGGATAAAAGTTTGCTGAAATTAGAATACGGTTACGGCTCAAACACGCAAAATAACGGTAATCTTTTAAGTCAAAAAGTAAGTTTCAACGGACTGACGAATCCGTTTGAACAAACTTACAGCTATGACAGCTTAAATCGTCTGGAAGTAGCGGAAGAAAAGGTCAATAATTCACCGACTTGGAAACAGAAATTTGAATACGACCGTTACGGCAACCGCAGATTTGACGCAAATAATACAACAACGCTCGGCAGTTGTTCGCAAGCGGTGTGCAATCCGTTGATCAACACTTCGGACAATCGTTTTTCGGCAAATCAAGGTTACGCTTACGATGCAAACGGCAACTTAACGAGAAATGCAAGCAGCAAGAAATTCACCTACGATGCCGAAAATCATCAAACGCTGGTTGAAACGGTTGATGCAAACGGCAATCGGATAACCTTAGACGGCGAGTATCTTTACGACGGCGAAGGCAAACGAGTCAAGAAAATATCCTCGACAGAAATCACCGTATTTGTTTATAATGGCGGAGGAATACTTGTCGCGGAATATTCAACTGCTCTGGCAACAACGCCGCAAGTAAGTTATTTGACAGCCGACCATTTAGGCTCGGCGCGAGTTATCACGAATCAGAACGGACAAGTAACAACGCGCAAAGATTATATGGCGTTCGGCGACGAAGCGAGTTCAGCCCAACGAAGCACAAATCTAAACTACGATTCGAGCGAAACGCGCAAAGGCTACACGGGATACGAGAAAGATACGGAAAGCGGATTGGAGTTTGCACAAGCGCGATATTACAACTCGACGCACGGCAGATTTACGAGTGTTGACCCGTTGACTGCTTCGGCTTCGATTAAAAATCCGCAGACGTTCAATCGGTATAGTTACGTTCTAAATTCGCCGTATAAGTTCACCGACCCGCTCGGATTGATTTCAAGTTCAACGGGCGCGTGTGGAAGTGCGTGTCCGGGGAATGGTTCAGGGCTTGGCGGTGGTGGCGGAGCATTTGACACTATTGTAGGGATGATAGGAATAGATATTCTTTATTTAGTAACTACTACTACAAGTTATACAGTTTCCGCATCGCGGAACGACAGAACTGCAACCTTTACAGTTACCGTAACCACACAGTCGGTTCAAGATGGATTTGGAAATAATGTCGAAGATCCAGGAATAATTTTAAACGCTGATACAGTAACTGTTAGCAATCCGACCGGAAACCTTACTTCGCGCGAAAACAGTATTGTAACGCAGGTTGCCAAAACTGCGGCTGAAGTCGCGCTAAGAAAGGGCATTGATGTTGGAATTTTTTTAGGGATTGTTCAAACTGAGAGCGAATTCGGAATAACTAAATCAAGCGAACCTAATGAACCACAAAAAAATCCTGCTGTTAATCCATCACAACTTTCAGGTGGCAGGGCTAAAGCCGCCGAATGGGGAACGCCCGGCTATCAAGCAGCTCTTGAATATAACCTTGAAAGTTCAATTGATCAGGTGTATTTTTGGGCTTGGAGACGTTCTGGACGCACAGCTAATAAGCAAGGACATTCAGATCTTTGGTGGATGCTTTACTGGTGGAACAATAATAAAACCATCCAAAACGGGAAAGAGCAACGAGTAAATTTTGCAACCAAGGCTGAATCAACAATAGATGGAATTCAAAGAAGTAGATCAATAAACTCTACACGAACACATTGGTGGTATAGAAATGATATATTCCCTTACTTAAAAATGAGATCCTGTGTCAAAGAACCAATAAGAGGATGTTAATAAATTTTGAGGTATAAATATGAGATTTACAATAGCGTTTTTTGTTGTCATACTAATTCAACTTTTTTATTCGGGTTGCACAGGAAGTAATGGAAGCCCAATTACCAAGCGAGATGGAACTGATGCGTATCTTGCAGTTAAGTCGCAAATTCCTCTTTCGACTGGACGAGGTATTTCATTTGATTTTGATTTTACTGAGAATCAAAGGCTATGGAATACAGTCAATTGGGGACAGAAAGATGCACAGTTTTCCTTTTCAGATGATTTAGGCAAAACTTGGGAGGCAGTTGATGTTCCCGAAAGTTTCGGCACATTAAGTTCTATCAAATTTATTGACCCGGAACACGGATGGGCTGTAGCTTCAAATAAAATTGTAAAAACTACGGATGGCGGAAAGTCTTGGGAAAAGATACCGCTTCCAAAGGGTTCAGAAATTAATGAAATGATAGGAATTGCGTTCAGCAACGCGAAGCAAGGTTTCATAGCCGGTTCTGCAAGCCTCCGTGAGCGAGGAACAGGCGTAGAAACGTCTCGTATGGAAGTCTTATGCACAAACGACGGCGGTGAAAATTGGTCGGTCTGTTTTAAGACAACAGAGTATGATTTGATACAAAAAATTATTTCGACAAAGAATGTTGTTATTGGACTACTTTGGGAAACAGGAATTCTTAGAAGTTTAGACGGCGGACTTACTTGGGAAAGAAAAAATTTTGACTTTAAAGTCCGAGATATTGTAATTGCTCCTGACGGACAAGTATGGAGTCTTGGTGATGATGGGTTGATAAGAAATTCAAATAATCTGGGCGAAAATTGGCAGGTTGGTTCAATAATCAAAAATGCAAACAAAAAAATACGTTGGAATTCTTTAGCGTTTAGCGAAAATGGTGTCGGTGTTGTTGTTGGTGAACAAGGAGAGATTGGAGTAACGACTGACAATGGACATACCTGGAATTTACACTCAAACATAATTTCTAGCGAAAATCTCCAGACTGTTCGCGTTCAAGGTTCATATATTGCAATTTTGGGTGAAAAGAATTTATATATTTTGGAGTTAAACGCAAAAAATTAGAAACGCGGATTGAATATGACGCGGCGACTTTGCGCCCGATACGAGTGATTCCGCCAAGCGGTGCAGACATTTCGGAAACGGTGTATCACGATGAGCCGAATAATTATTGGGTGAAAAACCGTTCGCAGATCGATGCAACGAATTGGGCGGAAAGTATTTCGTATTTTGACGGTTTAGGACGCACTTACAAAGCGGAAGAAGTTAATTCTCAAGGGAATATTTTTGTTGAAAAAGAGTTTGACGGAGACGGCAGAGTTCTTCGGGTGAGCAATCCGTTTCGCACGGGCGAGACGAAATATTGGACAACGAATGTTTATGACGAATCGAGCCGCATCAAACAAGTAACTTTGCCGGACGGTGCAACGGTCAAGACTGATTTCGGAGTTTCGACATCGGGAATCATCGGCGTAACGAAACAAATCACAGACCAAGCAGGCAAAAAGCGCAAAGGCTTTTCGGATGCTTTGGGCAGAATGGTCAGAGTCGTTGAAGACCCGACAGGTCAAAACTTAAGCACGGATTATGTTTTCGACACGCTCGGAAACTTGAGAAAAACGATTCAATGCGAACAGTCGAGATATTTTACACACGCTTCGCTTGGCAGATTGTTGTATGCGAAAACAACGGATGCGAAAGGTGTTTATGTCGAAGGCACTTACGACAATTTCAACCGTCTGAAAGTCAGAAATTATTCGGATGCAACGCCGGATGTCGAGTTTTTCTATGATGGCAGAGGTTTAGGCACAGTTCCGGCGCGTTCAAAAGGCAAAACGACAAAAGTAACGAGTTCGGTTTCGGAAACACGCTACACGAGTTTTAACAATCTCGGACAACTTGAAGCGCATCAGCAAATTACGGACGGAAACACTTACACGACGGGTTACACTTACGATTCATTCGGGCGAATGATTTCGGAAACATATCCGTCAACGCGAACGGTCAAAGTTGATTACAACGCGGACGGCGATGTTTCGAGCGTTTGGGGAACAGTCGGAAGTCAAAACAGGCTTTATGCCAACGGATTTCATTACAATTCAAGCGGCGCAATGGAGCGAATGCGCTTAGGCAATGGCAAGGGGGAAACTTACGCCTACAACGAAAGACAGCAAATCACGGAAATCGCGTTAGGAAACTCGGCAACGGATAAAAGCCTTTTGCGATTAGAATACGGCTACGGCTCAAACACAGAAAACAACGGCAATCTTTTAAGTCAAAAAGTAAGTTTTAACGGACTGACGAATCCGTTTGAACAGACTTACACTTACGATTCACTCAATCGTTTGGAAGTGGCTGAGGAAAAAGTCAATAATTCACCGACTTGGAAACAGAAATTTGAATACGACCGCTACGGAAACAGAAGATTCGATGCGAATAATACAACCACGCTCGGCAGTTGTTCGCAAGCAATCTGCAATCCGCTCATCAATACTTCGGACAATCGCATTTCAGCAAATCAAGGCTACAGCTATGACGCAAACGGCAACGTAACCCAAGACGCAAGCGGCAAACAATTTCTCTACGATGCCGAAAACCATCAAAAGCAAGTTAAAGACGCAAACAACGTAACCATCGGCGAATACTTGTATGACGGCGAAGGCAAACGAGTCAAGAAAATATCCTCGACAGAAATCACGGTATTCGTCTATAATGCAGGTGGAACACTTGTTGCGGAATATTCAACAGCAATAGCGCAAACGCCGCAAGTAAGCTATTTGACAGCCGACCATTTAGGCTCGGCAAGAGTTATCACGAATCAGAACGGCGCAGTTACGACACGCAAGGATTATATGGCGTTCGGCGACGAAGCCGCCACTGCACAAAGAACAACAAACTTAAACTACGATTCAAGCGAAACGAGAAAAGGCTATACAGGTTACGAAAAGGACACGGAAAGCGGACTAGAGTTTGCACAGGCGAGATATTACAACTCGACGCACGGCAGATTTACGAGTGTTGACCCGTTGACGGCTTCGGCTTCGATTAGAAATCCGCAGACATTTAATCGTTACAGCTATGTCTTAAATTCGCCATATAAATTTGTTGACCCGCTCGGTTTGATTTCAAGCTCAACGGGCGCGTGTGGAAGTTGGTGTCCGGGTAATGGAAGTTCGCTTCCGGGCGATGGTGGTGGATATTCAAGCGATTATGACAGCGGTTATCGTTCGGGACCAAGTGAAGGCACGGCTGGTGATATGCCGACTCAACAAGTTGTTGAAGAATCTTCGCCGCCACCAAGTATAGGTCGCCCTGTTGATGCTGATGAGATTACCCCAACTGTTGGAACCGTTAATGCTCACGCCGCTTATGGAGGAGGCGCGGTAACTGCGGTTTTTGATGACGAATTAAGTGAAGATGCAACAAGTATTGCTGAAAAATCAGAAAAGAATCTCGTTGCCTATACAAGAAATCGAGATTTAGCACTTTCATCGTCTAAAAGCTTCATTGATGCAATTGATGATGATAATATAGAGCCTGTTGATGATACTCTAGACTTAGTTCGTGAAAGGTCTTATGGAAGCGTTGCAAAAGATGGAATGGTTATATTACCTCAAACAGTGACTACTGGTGCAACATCTGCAAATGCGTCTGTAAGTGGTGAAAATGTAGGTGCTGGAACGACGTCTGCTGGAAATACTGCCGGTTTCGCCAATACAGCAGTTGCGTCACAAAATAAAGCCAATGAACAAAGAGGAATTCTTAATGATATGAATTCCCCTAGTTCACAGGATAGACAAAACTTTGTCAATCGAAATCTTACTAGAGGAGCAAAAATAACTTTTTTTAGTGGAAGAAATCGGCGTATTTTAACTAGGCGTGCAACAAAATCGGAACTTAGAATGATATATGATAGATCTGTTACTTTAGGTAATCACGCTGCAATCAATCAGCTTTCACAAAATCAATAAGGAGAATATATGTTCAAGAATAAAATTTATTTAATATTAACTATTTGTTTGTTTATTTGTTTAGTTCTATTCGTTTCACGAAAGGTAACTCAAGCTACTTTTGACCAACAAATAATTTATAGCTCAAGCCCAAAGTTTGTTTTGGAATCATTTTGGAAAAATTCATTTTCTGGTAATGCTGAAAGAGTGTTTCAACTATCTAAATTACCGCCTGACGATATGTTGCAAGATTGTATTGGGAAACAATCCGAAGACAAAAAACTTGATTCAGACATTCCACAATTAACAAATAATAGATTGGAAGAAATAGATAAAATCAATACTGAGATGGAACCAACGTCTGAATCAGATATATCATTTTCCTCAAAATCTGTTGATTCGAGTATTACTAATCTTGCACGATATATTTACACAACTAAATTAGATTTCAGCCGCGTTAAAATAATTACTGAACGTTCATTTCAAAACGAGGCAATTCTTGAAATTCAAATTTCGGATTTAAATGGGAAGTTTAATTATTCTTCACAAAAAATGCTTTTTTTTAATCGTGATGGTAACGATTGGGTAATCATTGCTTCTGTGAACAAAGGTTCTGATGAAAATTTAGTATGGAATAATTTACGTTTTGCCACTCCAAGATTTAGTTGTAAAGAGGAGAAAACAAATAAATAAAGTTTGATTATAAAGAATGTCAACGAGCTACATAGCGACTACAACAAATTGACAGCTGCAATACGGTTTTGGCTTTGCGAGAAATTCACCACCTTCGACTCCGATTCGGATATAAGAAACCACTTACTCGACGGGTTACACTTACGATTCATTCGGGCGAATGATTTCGGAAACATATCCGTCAACGCGAACGGTCAAAGTTGATTACAACGCGGACGGCGATGTTTCGAGCGTTTGGGGAACGGTTGGAAATCAAAACCGACTTTATGCCAACGGATTTCATTACAATTCATCGGGCGCAATGGAGCGAATGCGTTTGGGTAATGGCAAGTGGGAAACTTACGCCTACAACGAAAGACAGCAAATCACGGAAATCGCGCTCGGCAATTCGGCAACCGATAAAAGCCTTTTGCGATTAGAATACGGTTACGGCAATAACACGCAAAACAACGGCAATCTGTTAAGCCAAAAAGTAAGTTTTAACGGACTAACTCAGCCGTTTGAACAAACTTATACTTACGACTCGCTGAACCGTTTGGAAGTAGCGGAAGAAAAGGTCAATAATTCACCGACTTGGAAACAGAAATTTGA
>CALMEH010000068.1 GCA_937863115.1 uncultured Acidobacteriota bacterium | reverse complement strand
TTACTCTGACAGGTGATGCCATATAAACGATTCCTTTAATTAATTCTGCCTTGACATTTTCGGGCATTGCCTTATAACGCCGGTGAAATTCTTCACGCGAAAGACGGTCGCCGTTTTCGAGCAGGGGAATCGCCGGGAAATCATAACCTTTATTTTGTGCTGAAACTTTGACGCTCATTGCCTAATTATCGCTCAGTTTTGCTAAAAACTCACGTTTAAACTCGGCAAATTTACCGACTTTAATTGATTCGCGAACCTGAGACATCGTCGCAAGAAAAAACGCGAGATTGTGATGTGAGATAAGCATTGCCGCCAACATTTCGCCGGTTTGGTAAAGATGTCGAATGTAGGCGCGTGAATATCTTTGACAGACGGAACATTCGCATTCGTTGTCCAAAGGTTCGGAATCAGTTGTAAATTTTGCGTTACGAATATTCAATTTTCCGTGCGAAGTAAAAACGCCGCCCGTGCGTCCGTTGCGCGTCGGCATTACGCAATCGAACATATCAACACCGCGTGAAACTGCTTCGACAAGGTCTTCGGGCGTTCCAACGCCCATTAAATAACGCGGCGCATCTTTCGGCATTTTCGGTGCGAGAAATTCCAAAACTTCATACATCACAGATTTTTCTTCGCCGACGCTCAAACCGCCGATTGCGTAACCGTCAAAACCGATTTCCGTTGTTAAATCTAAACTTTGCTTGCGTAAATCCAAATGTCCCGCGCCTTGAATTATTCCGAATAAAGCCTGTTGTCCGCTTAAACTTTCGGCTTCAATAAATCCTGTATCTTCTTTATTTAGTTGAAGTTCATTAAATCTATCCTTCGAGCGTTTTGCCCAACGCGCCGTCATTTCCAAACTTTTTTGCGTTTGCTCGAATCCTGCATCGCCCGGCGGACATTCATCGAAAACCATCACGATTTCCGCGCCGAGTGCGGCTTGAACTTCCATCGAAACTTCGGGCGACAAGAATTTTTTACTGCCGTCAATATGCGAAATTCTACGCCTTCTTCGGTTAATTTTCGCAAATCGGTCAAAGAAAAAACTTGAAAACCGCCCGAATCTGTTAAAAGTGAGCGATTCCAAGTTGAAAATTTATGCAATCCGCCAAGCTGACGCATAATTTCCGCGCCGGGACGAAGAAAAAGATGATAAGTATTGCCGAGAATTATCCGCGCATCGAGTTCGTTTTCCAAAAATTCATAACGCACACCTTTGACCGTCGCTTGCGTTCCGACAGGCATAAAAACAGGCGTTTCGATAACCGAACGACGCGTCCGCAAAATTCCCGCCCGCGCTTCACCTTCCTGCGCGATAACTTTCCAATCTAAAGATTGCATAAATTACGAATTTCAAATTACGAATTACGAATTATTTTTGCTTGTAATTTGAATTTTTCCTATGATTTTGAGTAATTCATCTAAATCAACAAGCAAACTATCTGCTTGTGATTCATCAAAATAATTTGTGGCTTTGAGAAGTCTAATCCAATATTTTGTTTCTCTTGCTTCTTTGTAAGCAATACTGATTTTTGAGATAAAATCGGCTTTGGATTGCCCGCCTACCGCTTCCTCAGAATTTGCCCCAATAGAAGTTCCGCTCCGTAAAAACTGCTTTGAAAGCACATATTCTTTCTTGTCTTCAATCAAATATTTATAAGCATTTACAACTCTAATCGCAAAGGCAAAACTTTTTTCCAATAAAATATTTTCTTTCATTTTATCTTTAACTCGTAATTTACTTGTTTATCTTTCAATTCGTAATTCGTAATTTGAAATTCGTAATTTATTTTTTCTTCCCGACTAAAGCCCAAATATTTCCTGCGCCGACGGCAGTTTCCGAAACGATTTTGCCTTTTTCGTTGACTAAAACTGCTGAAGGTGTGCCGAACATTCCGAATTTTTCCGAAGTTTTATAACCTTTATCGAGCAAAATCGGCGAATCCAAATTAAAATCTTGATGCTCTTGTGTTTCGCCGTCGGAAAAAACAAGTAAATCAGGTGCGTCCGAACCTTTGGTTTTGTCCCAATTTTTCAAATCTTCCAACATACTTTTGCAATACGGACAACCCGGCGACCAAAAAGTTACGAGCGTTTTTCGATTTTGAAAATCCTTCGGCGTAAATTCTTTTCCGCGCAAATCTTTTAATGAAAATTCGGGAACATTTTCACCGAGTTTCGGCGGCATACCGTGATCGTGTCCGTCGTTTTTCGGCAAGACAAAAAATTCCGCGTCGTTTTCAGATTTTATCTTTACTATCAACTCACGAATTGCCGCGTCGCCGACCGCCGGACGGCTGGCGATTAAACCTTCGGAATTTACGACCAAAACCGTCGGAGTCCAAGGCGAAAAATAATCCGTCGCGACTTCTCTTTCTTTCTGAAGCAAAATATTTTTGAAAGATTCGCCGAATTTTTCGTTATTTTCTTTAGCCTTTCCGCCGGAAATAAACACGAAGTTAAAGCGTTCGCCGAGTTCATTTTGCCAAGCGACGATTTCCGGCAAAAGTTCCGCGCACGGCACACAATTCGGACTGACGAAGAAAAATAAAAGCGATTTCCCTTCCATCAAAAGATGTTCGAGCGCAACTTCTCTGCCGTTTTTCGCATTTTCTAAATTAAATTCAGGTGCAAACGAACCAATTGGCAGAAAATCCTCCAAACTTCCGACATTTTCGCGTTCGACCTCCTTGCCATCTTGCGAAACCATTTCTAAAACGTCAATCCGGCGCATTATTTGATTTTGCTGTTCGGAAATCTTTTTCAAATAAAAAATTACCGCGCCGAGTGCGCCCAAAATCGCCAAACCGAAAATAATTTGCATTGCAAAATCGTTCGTCATATCCGAAAAACTCAAACCTTGACTTTCTCTACCTTGAGCAATTAAAACAAGTGCCAAAACCGCAAAGATGACATTACGAATCAAACTTTTTTTGCTCACAGGTTCGCTGTGAATCGCGCCGAAACAATGACAATCAGGCGCATTTCCCTGCGCCATCTGCGAGATCATTCCGCCGCTGAAAATAAGCAATAATCCGAAAACACCAATTGCGCCGAGCCACGAAAAAGAAGTAAAAAGCAAACAAACCGCAAAAACGAGTTCGGCAAACGGAATTAAAACCGCAAAAGTCTTCGCCAAATCATCAGGCGTTCCAAAAGCCTTCGCCGATTTCGCCGCGCCTTCGAGATCGAGAAATTTCCCGATTGCCGCCACCGCAAAAACCGCAAAAAGAAAAATTCTGATGAATAATAAAACTACTTCCATTTCATTTTTATTTTAACGCAAAGACGCAAAGACGCGAAGGCGCAAAGATTTTGAAAGCATCCGGAAAAAATTAAAATCCTTGTAGCTTTGCATCTTTGCGTTTGAGAATCATTTTTCCTTTCCCTTACGAACTTTGTGTTTTTCTTTCAAACGAATTGGTGTGGCGAAAAATTCAAATTCGTCGCGCAGACGGTTTTCGATATATCGCAGATAAGAAAAATGCAAACCTGCGCCGGTTCCGCCGGAAGTGAAAAGAACAAAAAGCGGCGGGCGCAAACCGCCTTGCGTGATGTATTGCATTTTGAGATGCGACAAACCGCCTTTACCCGAAGGCGTTGTGCCGCCTTTCGGTTGTTTGACGTTTTCTTCAAAGAACTTGTTGAGCTTCGCTGTTGGAACGCGCAAATTTCGCGCTTCGTTGGCTTTGACTACAAGCGGCAAAATATTTGTTACGCGCTGACCTGTAAGGGCGGAAATCGTAACCATCGGCGACCAGCTTAGAAACTTCATTTTTTGGCGCAAATCGTCTTCAAAACGATAAATCGTATTGGTTTCTTTGGCTTCGAGCGCGTCCCATTTGTTGACGACGATAATCACCGAACAACCCGATTCGACAGCATATCCGGCGATATTTGCGTCCAAATGCGTTACGCCTTCAGTCGCGTCAATAATCATCACGGCAACATCGGCACGTTCCAGAGATTTTCGCGCCATAATGACAGACATTTTTTCCGCCATTTCGGTTGTTTTGCCTTTGCGCCGAATTCCCGCCGTGTCAATTATCAAAAATTTTTGTCCGTCAACTGTTAGATGCGTGTCAATCGCATCCCGCGTTGTTCCCGCAATCGGCGAAACGATAACTCTTTCTTCGCCGAGAATTTTATTGAGCAACGAAGATTTTCCGACGTTCGGACGACCAATAATTGCAAGTTTAATTTCGTCCGAAGGTTCTTCTTCGATTTCTTCTTCAAACGTCAAAACCGCAAAAACTTCGTCTAATAAATCACCAATCGAATTTCCGTGTTCGGCGGAAATCGGCACGAAACCGAAACCGAATTGATAAAACTCGGCGGCTTCTTCTTCGACCTTGCGCGTATCGCATTTATTCGCTGCAATAAAAACCGGCTTGCCGATGTTTCGCAAATACACGCCGATTTCTTCATCAAGCGGAATCACGCCTGCACGAGCGTCAACGACCCAAATAATCGCCTCGGCTTTTTCGATGGCAAATCCGGCTTGTTTGAAAATATTCGCCGGAATAATCGCTTCGTCATCCGGCACGATTCCGCCCGTATCCACGAGTTCAAAAGTTTTCGCCTTCCATTCGACTTCGCCATAAATTCTATCGCGTGTAATTCCCGGTTCATCACCGACGATAGACTTGCGGCTTCCCGTCAAACGATTGAAAAGCGTTGATTTCCCGACATTCGGGCGACCGATAATTGCTACAAGAGGTAAATTCATAATTCAAATCCTTGATTCTATCAAATAAATTGTATAATTGCCGAAGCTATGAAATTTCAAATCGAAAAAGCAATCGAAATTTTAACGAATACGCCGCAAACCGTAAAATCAATGCTCGAAAATCTTTCGGATGAATGGACGGCAAGCGAAAATAATAAAGAAGATTGGAGTCCGTTCGATGTCATCGGTCATTACATTTATTGTGAAGAAACAGATTGGATTCCGCGTGCTGAAATTATTTTACGGCAAGGCGAAAACCGCACATTTGAGCCTTTTGATCGTTTCGCGCAGTTTGAAATCTCAAAAGGTAAAACTTTAAATGAATTGCTTGAAACTTTTGTCGAAATTCGTCAAAAAAATCTCGAAACGCTGAAATCTTGGAATTTGAGCGAAGCACAATTAAAATTAAAAGGCATACATCCCGAGCTCGGCGAAGTAAATCTCGAACAATTAATTTCGACTTGGGTTGTTCACGATTTGACGCATATTAGGCAAATATCTACAAATTTAGCAAAAAAATACACCGAAAATGTCGGCGTTTGGAAAGAATATCTCTCGATTTTAAAGTAAATTTTGACGAAACGGCAAAAGAAACTTAAAATGTCGGAATGAAATTCAAATCAATTCTTTCGCTTTTGCTTTTAATTTGTGCGGTTTTCGGTTGTAAGATGTTTTCCGGATTGATGAAACAAAGCGGAACGATTTTGATTATCGAGGTCGAGGGCGATAAATTAACCCAAGAAAATGCTATGGAGCAAACCGTCTCAGTTTTGCAAAAGCGTCTTTATGCTTTTGGAGCAAATAGCGATGTCGCCAAAATTTCCGAAAACCGCATTGAAGTCAAAATTTATGGCGTAGAAAACCCCGAAAGAATAAAAAAACTTCTGATTTCACAAAGCCGTCTGGAAATGTGCAAAGTCATTACTGCGCCAAATCCTGCGCCCGTTCAGACTTTCCCGACAAAAGAAGCAGCAATTCAATCGCTCGGCAAAGAAATTCCTGCAAATCGAAAAATTTTAAAATATAATCCTGTCGAAGAACGCGCCGAACAATGGATTATCATTGAAACACCGTCCATTGTTAACGGCAGTCATCTGCGCGATGCAAGCGCGGTTTCGCGCACCGGAAACGAAAACGATTATCAAATTTCATTCTTACTAAATCCCGAAGGCGCACAGACATTCGGCGAATGGACGGCGAAAAATATCAACAATTATATCGCGGTTATTCTCAATGATGAAATAAAATCCGTTGCATTTATCAAATCGCAAATTACGGATGCGGGCGAAATCTCAGGCAAATTTACCAAACAAACCGCCGAAGATTTGGCTCTGGTTTTAAGAAGCGGCTATCTCGATGCAAAATTGACTTTCATTGAAGAAAAAACTTTCGGCAAATAATTCGTTTTATTGAAATTGATACGAAATAATCACATTCAAAAAACCATTTTGAATTTCGGGGCGCACGTTGGTCGCTTTCATTCGGACAGTTCCGCCGTTTTGAATCGGAACGGCAAACGAGATTTTATCCGTCGCCAGAATATTTATCGGATTTACTTTTTTATCAATCGAATTTTGCACCATTCGCGCTAAAACTCCACTTCCGACTCCGCCCGTGCCGCTCATATTAACACTCGTAACACGGGCGCGTCCGACGAGTGTTTGTTTGTTTTCGTCATATTCGAGATTGATTAGCGTTTCCGCCACGCCCGAAAAATCTATGCAACCGATCAGCGGCGGATTATAATTTCCCGAAAAAGCAATCGGCGCGGAAATCTGTCCGTTGCGAAAACGCACGGCGGTTTTCGTGCCATCCATTTGGCGTTGCAATTTTATCGTTTCGCGGCATTGGATTTTTTGGTCGGTTTTCGTTGCTTGGCGCATAAATCCGATGTTTTGAAAAACCGAAGTCGGAAGCTGAAAATCGGAACTATTGAAAGCCAGAGGAAATTCGGGCGGCTCGGAATTTTTAAACATCGAATCGAGAACTGCCTCGAAAAACGGTTCGGTAAGCTGAATCGTAACGTCTGCCGTTTGCGCCCGTGCAAACGAAACCGAAAGTAAAATCGCCAAAAAGAATCCGAATATTTTTTTCATAAATGCCTCGCGCTATCAAATTTACCTGTGAATAGATAAAAACGACAAGCGGAAAGTTGCCAAAAAATTAAAGCCCGCTTCTCACAATATCGTGCAATCTCAAAAGTCCGACGCATTTTTCGCCCTCGACAACGGGCAAAACCGAGATTTGTCGCGGACGATTTTCCATCAAATTCAGCGCATCAAAAGCAAGCATTTCCGGCATGGCGGAAATAGGCGAGCGCGTCATCATTTGCTCGGCTTTTAAGGCAGAAAGATTTTCCGACGCGGTTTTTTCAATCGTTCGCCGCAAATCGCCGTCGGTAACAATTCCGATTAAATTTTCGTTTTCATCAACAACATTCACCGCACCGAGCGCAAATTTTGAAATCGCTTTAACAACTTCGAGCCAATTTGCATCTGCTGTAACATTCGGGCTTTCGTGCATCAGATTTTTGACTTTCAAAGTCAGCCGTTTGCCCAAACGTCCCGCCGGATGATTT